>NZ_JALPSY010000032.1:0-62055 GCF_023218005.1 Gordonia sp. C13 | reverse complement strand
CCGAGGACCGTATCGAAACCACTTGTGGACAAAGTGAGATGCCGGCGCGGCGCTGTGCGTTCCCGGACCGAGGGCTCAGCCATCTCGATCGATAGTCCTTGCATGGGCGCGTACCTCTACATCCTCGAATGTTCCGACGGCAGTTTGTACGTCGGAAGCACACGAAACCTAGACAACCGGATCCAGCAACATGACAGCGGGCGGGGTTCGGTGTACACCCGATCCCGCCGGCCAGTACGCCTCGTCTATCAGCAGGAGTTCGAGCACGTCGGCGAGGCATATGACGCCGAAGTACATCTCCACGGCTGGTCGCGAGCAAAACGCTTGGCGCTCATCAATGGGCAGTTCGAGTTGCTGCCGGAGCTGGCGCGCAAGAAGTGGAAGCGGGACGCCTCCCCGCCGGGTGAATAAGCCCGTTGCGGAGCTGATTTCGATACGGCTCGTCGCTAACGCTCCTCACCTACTCAACCAGCGGTCCTGCTGGCCGAGTAGGACCGATAGCCAAACCAGACACGATCCGCTGCTGGCCGAGTAGGACCGAGTCGCTAGCCGAGGACCATATCGAGGTCAGCCCACCAGCCTGGTTTCGATACGACTCGTCGCTATCGCTCCTCACCTACTCAACCAGCGGTCCTGCTGGCCGAGTAGGACCGAGGCGCTAGCCGAGGACCATATCGAGGTCAGCCCACCAGCCTGGTTTCGATACGACTCGTCGCTATCGCTCCTCACCTACTCAACCAGCAGAACCCGCCGACACGTCGAACCTCTCCCCCGTCAGCTTCTCCGATTCCGCCCAGAGCGCCGCGCGGAAGTCGGCGTCGTCGGCCGCCTTCTTGTACTTGTTCCGTCCGGGAGCGCCGTGCAGTCCGAAGAGTTTGGTCGGTCCGTAATAGGTGCCGGACGGCAGGCCCGACATCGTCGCGGCGTAGAGCTGGGGCAGTGCCCCGTCTGCGGCCGGCTGCGCGATCGGCAGTCTGTTCATCAGTTTCGCCGCAGCGTCCATGAAGTTCTCGCTCCGACCCTGCAATTCCGTTGCGGCATAACCGGGGTGGGCGATGAACGATTGCTTCGACGACCCGGCCTCCGCCAGCCGCTTGGCGAGTTCGAGCCCGAACATGAGGTTGGCCATCTTGGAGTCGCCGTAGGCCTGCCAGCGGCGGTAGCGGCGCTTCTCCCAGTTGAGGTCGTCGAGTTGGATGTTCCCGATCTGGTGCACGCCCGACGACACGGTGACGACGCGGTCGGTGATCTTCGGCAGCAGCAGCGCGGTGAGCGCGAAGTGGCCCAGGTGGTTGGTGCCGATCTGCATCTCGAAGCCGTCGGCGGTGCGTCGCAACGGTACGGCCATGAGCCCGGCGTTGTTGATGAGGACGTCGGCGCCGGTGAAGCTCGATGCGAACGCCCGAACCGACGAGAGATCCGCGAGGTCGAGCTGGGCGACGGTCGCGTTGGGTCCCAGTTTCGACGCCACAGCGTCGGCCTTGGCGGTGTTGCGGCACGCCAGGATGACGTTGGCGCCGGCGGCGACGAGCGCTTTGGCCGACTCGGCCCCGAGGCCGCTGTTCGCGCCGGTCACCACGAAGGTGCGCCCCGTCTGATCCGGAATGTTCGCTGACGTCCAACCGCTCATCACAGCCCCCTGGGATGGTATGTCGGTCCGGCGCCCTCGCCGCGACCCTGCGGCCCACGCTATTGACGCCCCGGAACGCCGTCAACGATTCGTCTCGAGTTGCGGAGGTTTTGGTTGCAGCGGGTCGTCAGCCGCCGAAGAACGTCGTCAGCTTCAGGGGATTGGCGCCGACGATGCGTCGTGCCGGGCGCAGCAGTTCGGCGATCAGGTTGCCCGACGACCCGAGCCGTTCGACGAGGTCGGACGGGGCGTAGAACTCGGTCGGCTGGGACCGGCCGCGCATGATGCGGCTGCCGAGGAGTTCCCATTCGTCGGCTTCGGCGCCGGCCGCGTCGATGGCGGCGCCGCTGGCGAGGGCGGGGACGCGACCGGTCTTGGCCATGTCGGACAGTCGTGCGCATTCGTTCACCGGGTCGCCGATGACGGTGTACTCGTAGCGTCGTTCGGCGCCGATGTTGCCGGCGAAGACCTCGCCGTGGGAGACGCCGATCCCCCACCGGATGTCGAGGCTCTTGGACAAGCGGTCGGCGAGGTCGCGGGCGGCGGCGAGCGCGTGCCCGGCGGGGTCATCGATCTCGACGGGCGCTCCGAAGACTGCCAGTGCGGCGTCGCCTTCGAACTTGTTCACGAAGCCGGAGTGCTGGTCGACGACGTCGAAGACGATGCTGAAGAAGGCGTTGAGGAGTTCGGCGACGTCGTCCGGGCTGCGGTGCTGGGAGAGCCGCGTCGAGCCGACGATGTCGACGAAGAGAACGCCCACCTCGGTGTTGGTGCCGTGCATGCCGACGCCGTCGGAGATCGCGAGGTCGGCGACGGTGTCACCGACGTGCCGGGCGAAGATCTCGCGCATCCGGTCGCGTTCGGCGAGTCCTTGCACCATCACGTTGAATCCGTGTTGCAGGACACCGAGTTCCGACGAGTCGTAGACGGGCACGCGGGCGTCGTAGTCGCCGTGATCGACTCGGTGGACGGCCCGACGCATCTCGGTCAGCGGATCGGTGATGGCCTGTCCGACCAGGACGATGACACGGGCACCGGCGGCGAGTCCGACGACGGTGAGGATCACGGTGGTCCAGTCGACGGCGCCGTAGACGTCGGGCAGCATCCCGGTGAAGCGTCCGGCGTTCACGGTGAGCAGGCCGATCATCGGTACCGCCGAACTGACCGCCCACACGATGAGCAACCGGATGCGGACGCCGTTCATGACGTGGTTGGCCGGGAAGTCCTCGAGGACGACGATGGCCAGCGGCCGGGCGGCACGTTCGACGAACAGGTAGGTCAGGCACGCACTGGACAGGCCGGCGAGGGTGAACGCCACCGCGACACCGGCGACAGTCGCGACGCTGAGGGCGTCGGCGACGAGCACGTAGAACAGGGCCGCGCTGAACCAGGCGCTGACGGTGGCCAGCAGCTGGTATCCCGGGATTCGCTGCACGGAGCGCCGACGCGCATGGTTCGCGGGTTGGCAGCTGACGAACCATTTCAGCTGCGGCCGGAAGACGAGCAGGCCGAGCAGCAGGTTGACGAGGATGCCGGTGACGATCGCGCCGACGACGGCCGGGAAGTTGGGGGCGCCGAGGGTCTCGGCGAAGGTGAGCTGGCCGCCGTTGAACGCAAGTTGCACGAGCAGGAAGGTCTCGACACCGATCAGCGCGTTACTGGCGGCGACACCGGTCATCGCTGTGACGGTCGCGTGACGGGCGATCCGGGCCCGCATGTCCGGGCCGACCCGAGCCCACGCCCTGGGACCCAGCACCGTGGGCAGACCCCAGAGCATCCCGGCGGTGCGGCGTCTCAACCGCGTCCACGGCACGCCACGGCGGGTGCGGCACCTGCGTCCCATGGGCCTCTCCTGCCTGCTGGCGATACTCGCAGCGTACCCAAGTCGGTGACGCGCACGTCACATCAAAGGTCCCGATGTGGTCGGTTCCACCGACCCATGCTCCGCACACAACGACGGACCGGCACCGACGCGGGGGATGCGTGGTGCCGGTCCGTGGACCGTCCGGGCTCAGGGGTGTCGAGCCCGGACGGGGTGTGGCGGGAGATCAGGCCTGGAGAGCCTCGATCTCGAGCGTGATGGTGATCTTGTCGCCGACGACGACGCCGCCACCCTCGAGCGGCATCTCGATGTCGATGCCGAAGTCCTTGCGGTTGAGGACGGTCTTGGCGTCGAATCCGGCGACGACGCCCTGGCCCATGCCCGGGTGGGTGCCGTTGTACTCCAGCTCCAGGCTGACCGGCTTGGTGACTCCCTTGAGGGTGAAGTCACCGTCGAGGACGTAGTCGTCACCGTTCTGGCGGACGCTGGTGGAGACGAAGGTGGCCTTGGGGAACTGCTCGGCGTCGAAGAAGTCGGCCGACTTGATGTGGCCGTCGCGCTGCTCGTTCTTGGTGTTGATCGAGGTCACGTCGACCTCGGCCTGCACGGCGGGGGTGCCGTCCTCGGCGACGGTGATGGTGCCGGAGAAGGTGTCGAAGGTGCCGCGCACCTTGCTGACCATGAGGTGCTTGACGGAGAAGCCGACGGTGGAGTGCACGGCGTCGATGGTCCAGGTGCCGGCGGGGATCGGGGCCTTGACGGTGGTGGCTGCGGTCATGATTGCGTCCTTCCAGACGAGCGAGGTGGTCTCGGTTCGTGTGGGCCTTCGCGACCCATCGATACTGTAAACGGACCATGGTCCGGATTCATTCCCCGGGGCGAACTTTCTGGTGTGATCCCCGTCACCACGGGTCAGCCCGCGGTGGTGGCCCGAATTCCACTCGACAGGGCCTGGAGGAACTAGCCGTGAACCTGTGGGTCGACGATCCGCGCACCCCGCCGGACGGATGGGTGTGGGCCACGACGAGTGACGAGGCGATCGCGAGGCTCTCCGAGTACGACGTGGTGCCCTGCCCCTCGATCACGACCTCGGCGGGGACGACACCTCGTTCGGTGGTGCCGTGGATGTATGCGCACGAGTCGTGGCCGAGCGGAGAGATCCGCGTGCACAGCGCCAACCCCGTCGGAGCGGAGTGGCTGACCGGACCGATCGATCGATTCCGCCCATAACCCCCGGTATGCGGCCCTGCCGCGGGAATCCCGGAGGTACGGCGCTGCGCGGGCCGGCCGAGTGGGCAGCGGCAGGAACTCGAGGCAGGCGCCCGGGCCGATGTTCCTCAGCCCGGGCGCCCTCGGCCGGGTGGGGGGGAGCCCCCGGCCGGACGGTCGGGTATCGGGGGGAGGAACCCGACCGTACTATCTCGATACCCGAGGGCGCTTCTCGCCAAACCCGCACCGGATCGCCGAGTCGGTGTCGCGCACTGCGGAATCGGGTGAGGTCGGCCCGGGTACCACGTCTGCCAGCCTCATCGCCGTCGGACCGGAGGAATCGGTCGGCGTCGCGGTCACCTGCCACCTGCGCCGGCCAGTGCGGGGTCACGCCCGGCACAGAGTTTTTCGTGGCACAGAGGCCACCGGCGGACGACGCGGCGTCGGAGACTATCCGCGCCCGACGACGAGGGCGGCCACCATGAAGGCGATGACGACGAGGGAGATCACGCAGCCCAGGATGACCTGCTTGCGCGTGGACATGGGCGCGTAGGGATCTTTGTACTCGTAGCGGTAGACGACCTTGGCCGGCTCGATGCCGGGCGGCTGCGGCGTCGTACTCGGTGCCGGAGCCCAGTCACTTGAGCGGGCCTCGAAAGACGGATCAGCCGCCGCATTCGAAGAATTGGCATTGTTCACGGTCGTAATCATGCCCAACCAGCGAGTAACCTGCCATACGAGTACGCGTCGTCCGATCAGCGGAAATTTGTGTCGCAGAGCACATCTGGATACCCCGGGAATGAGATGGGACGTTCGTCCATGTTTGTCGATTGACCCACTAGCGGTCTATTTCCAGGCGAATACGGGTTGTTCGAATTCGTCGACGCGGGTGGGGCGGTCGCGCAGCACGACCTCGGCGAACTGGTAGATCACCGCGGCGGTCGGTGCGTGGACCAGCGCGTCGACGATCGGCAGCTGGATCACCGGACGGTCCGATTGCGGGATGGTGAGAAACCGCGGCGCCACGGCCAGTTCGTCGAAGGTCACGAAGAACAGTTGCGCCACCTCGGCCGGATTCGGGGTCGGCTCCTGATACTCGTCGGCCCAGCAGACGATCGGGGTGATCACGAACCCCGATCGCGTCGGATAGTCGTCGAGCTCGCCCAGCACCGACTCGGGCGGCAGCTGCACGCCGAGCTCCTCGTCGAGTTCCCGCAGGCCCGCGGTGATGTGGTCCTCCCCCGGGTCCAGCCGGCCGCCGGGCAGGGCGAACTGCGCGGCGTGGCGGCGCATCGTCGACGGTCGTTTGCACAGCCAGATGCCCTGGCGGCCGTCTTTCTCGGTGACGGCCAGCACCACGGATGCAGGTCTCGCTCCCGGAACCTCGACCCTCCGATGCTCGAACCGTTCGACGCGTTGCGCCGCCACTGCCCGCTCGAGGTGAGTCACACCCTCAGTTGATCATGGTTCCCGTCCGACGCCGTGACGGCCTGCCCGAGGTGGTAGCCGAGCACGCTGAGGGCGAACAGCCCGATGGCGACGTTGAGCAGCGCGCCGAAGCCTTCCATCGCGAAGTCGACGAGGGCGTTGCTCATCAGGAACACCAGCGCCGCGACGCGCAGCGCCCGCAGCGGCCGGACGCCGCCGCCCCGGCGGCGCGCGATCATCGCCGGCAGCGCGAGGACGAACACCACGATGCCGCTGAGGAACAGAATCCAGGTGGCCGGGGCGTTGTCGGCGAGTTCGAGGTAGATGTCGACCTCGTCGGTCTGTTCCCCAGTGAGGACGAAACTGAGCGCGCCGACGAGCACCCCGAGCCCTGAGGCAACCACGAGACCCCACCCCACGATCGACACCCAGCGCGGGCTGCGGAAGACGTCCGGGATCAGTCCGACGGCCCGGTCCCGCAGGATCATCAGCCGATCCGGCGTGCCCCGGCTCGATTCCAGCAGGGCCCGCACGTTGGCGATGGCGGCGGAATCGGAGCCGTTCTCCCCGGCGACGACGAGGAACTCCTCGGCCAGTTGCCGACGACGCTCCGGCAACCCGTGGGCGACAGCCTCGGCGGCGATCGACGCCGCGTTGGCCAGCGCCTCGGCACCGGTGGGCGGTTTGAGGTCCCGGACGATGCGGCTGGCCAGCAGCACCAGGACCACCAGGATGTACATGATCTCCGGGGCCGGCCCGTAGAAGTAGTCGTTGTCGCGGGTGACGAACTTGCCCACCTCGTCGAGGAACAGCCCGAACCCGATGCCGCCCACCACCACCGCCGTCACCCGCGCGGTGGCGCCGAGGAACAGCCAGCCGATGATGAGCGCCACCATCATCAGCGCCCCGCCCCACAGGGCGTGCGCGATGTGCAGGGTGCCGCCCCCGACCTGCGGGTAGCCGGTGGCGGCCAGGTAGGCGCGGGTGATGAGGATGGTGGCGATCGCGATGATGAGGAACCACTCGACGGCCGCGGTCCCGTACGTGCTGCGGACGATCACCGATGTGGCGCGATTCCTCATGCAGGGAATTATGTGGCCCCGCACCGGCGATGGCCCACCGATCGGGGGATGTGTCCCGTGCCGCGTCCTCAGCACGCATTCACCGAAGTCCACCGCGAACCGCTACCGGCGACCGTCGGGGAACCGGACACGCACCGTGTGCGTCTCATTCTGGACCGCCCCAACGACGGCGAGGGGGCGCCGCGGCACAGGTGACCCGCTGCGGCGCGCGGACGCGCCGGGGAGCAGTCACGCCGGGAGAGCTACGGACTTGTCATCCGCAGGTCCCCGGGTTCGCGCCGGATGCCCCCCGCCAGGGTTAAGGAGACAGCGCCATGGACGCACACCGCACCGCCGGGACGGACCGGACCACCCGAGCAGCCGCAGACGCCGGCCGGTTTCGATGAGTATCACCAAGTACCGCACCGGTTCCGGCGCACCCCGCTGGCGGGTGAACTGGCGGCTGCCCGACGGCCGCACGCGGAGCAAGGCGTTCGGCACGCAGCGCGAGGCGCGGGCCTTCGAAGCCGAGACGGTCGCCGCCCGCAACCGGGGTGTGGTGTTCGACCCGCGGCGCGGTGACGCCTTCACCGTCGCCGCGGTCTATGCGTCCTGGCTGGCCACCCGCCAGGATGTGACACCCAAGGTACGGCGCGGCTTCGAGGACAACTGGCGGCTGCACGTGGCGCCGGCGTTCGGGACCTGGCCGGTGACCAAGGTCGACCGGGAGTCCATCCAGGGGTGGGTGAACGGGATGGACTGCTCGGCGCGGACCCAGCGGTGGCGGCACTCGCTGCTGCGGATGATCCTGGCGCACGCGGTGCTCGAGGGTCTGCTGGTGAAGAACCCCGCCGAGCGGACGGTGTTCCCGCCGCTGGATCTCGCCGAACACCTCTATCTCACGCACGGCGAGGTCGACGAGCTGGCGACCCGCTGCGGCGCGCAGGGCGACATCGTGCGCATCCTCGCCTACACCGGGCTGCGCTGGGGTGAGCTGACCGGCCTGAACGTCGCCGACGTCGAGCTGGTCCGCCGGCGGATCTCGGTCCGCCGCTCGATGACCCAGGTCGGCGGGAAGCTGGTGACCGGAAAACCCAAGAGCCGGGCCGGGTTCCGCAGCGTGCCGCTGCCCCGCTCCCTGATCCCGGTGCTGGCCGCCCGCATCGACGGCCGGCCCCGCACGGCCCCCGCGGTCACCTCCCCGAGAGGCGCACGGTTGAGCCGGGAGAACTGGGTGCGCGCGGTGCGGTGGCGCGAGCAGGTCACCGCGCTGGGCTATCCGACGCTGCGGGTGCACGATCTGCGCCACACCTACGCGAGCCTGGCCCGCGCCGCGGGCGCGGATCTGCGGCTGCTGCAGGTGGCGATGGGCCATGCGTCGATCACCGTCACCGCCCACACCTACGCCGACCTGTTCGACGGGGAACTCGACGCGGTGGCCGACGCCCTCGACACACGACTGGTGGAACTCACCGGGCCACCGACCGGCGACGACCCGTGACCGGCGGCGACCGATCCCCTCGGTTCCTCCCGACCCCCAGACAGCAAGAAACCTCCCGGGGAAACCGGGAGGTCTTTACGGTGGCCAGAGTCAGGTCTTTAGCGGCAGCGCGCTGTTTGGTGCGCCCGATACACGTTGACCTGTGTCTTAATACGACCATTGATGGCGATCGCACATCCCGATGACCCGGTAGGAGACGAAATCGTGGACGCGATCCTTTGTCCGGGTAGGAGAACCGTGGTGTCGAAGCGACGCTGGATCGGACCGATCAGCGGCTTCCGGTCCAGGGAATAGAACTCCGCCGTCAGCACGACGTTGTGCGCGGTCGCGTAGACACGCGTGTCGTCCGCCCAAAACCAGTACGTAATTCGGTCTCCGAGTTTGGTGGGACCGACCACCGCCCCGGCGGTGCCCGCACCGACACCGATCGCAGCCACAGTAGCCAGTACAACCGAGACAAACCACGCTGCAATGCGACGACGCTTCATGGACGAAAGCCTAGCTAGGCTCGCGCATTCTTGACGCGCCAACCCAACGAAGGGCTCTACTACTGTTCTTGCTCCGCCCAACCCGACCGCGCGGCGACAAAAGGCTCGCCGTGCTGTCTCAGTAGCGAAGTCGACGCGGTGGCCGACGCCCTCGACACGCGACTGGTGGAACTCACCGTGCCGGCGGCCACCGACGACCCGTAATCGGCGGCGGCCGATCCCCTTCGGTTCCTCCGCCCCCCAGACACCAAAAAACCTCCCGGGGAAACCGGGAGGTTTTCATGGTGGCCAGAGTCGGGATCGAACCGACGACCTTCCGCTTTTCAGGCGGACGCTCGTACCAACTGAGCTACCTGGCCCTAAGACAACCGGCGCATCCGGTAGAACCGAATGCGCCGGTCATCTCTGGCGACCCTGACGGGACTCGAACCCGCGACCTCCGCCGTGACAGGGCGGCGCGCTAACCAACTGCGCCACAGGGCCTTGTTTAATTGTTCTGTCCGACTCTCGTTGCCGAGTGCCGTCCAGGCGTACCCCCTACGGGATTCGAACCCGCGCTACCGCCTTGAAAGGGCGGCGTCCTAGGCCGCTAGACGAAGGGGGCCGGTCTCGCTTCTCCGCTGGGAGCTCGCATAGCTTATGACAGGTTTCGAGCAAACCACAAATCGTGTGGTCAGGGGTATAAAACGGCCAGTTTTGATGCATCTGCGCAGGACACGTGGAGACCTCCGCGTGGAACGTCATGCGCAGCTCCGCGATCAAGGTCTGGCACGTTGGTTCGCAGCGGCCTCTGCGCCCTGTCGAGACACGCGCCCGCGCCCGCCCACAACCGCCCCCCATTCAGCCTCGCAACAGGGCGTGGCGGCGCCCGGCTCAAAAATGCCGTGGGCGCCCGCGCGACACACGTCGATGCCCCCGCTCGTACTCGCGGGGCAAGCTGTAAACTCGTCGACGCCCCGGCTACCCGGGGCACGCCCCTATAGCTCAGTTGGTAGAGCTACGGACTTTTAATCCGCAGGTCCCAGGTTCGAGCCCTGGTGGGGGCACTCGATTTCTGACACCGTCGACATTCGGCCCAGTCGGCAGGCTTCCGCCGACGAGCCATCGCCCAGTGACACCGAACGTGAACGTCGATCTCGTTGAGAGCGATTTCCTTCGGCCCCAGGCCAGCACAGCATACCGGGCGGTCCCGCCACGATCAGCCACAGAAACTACGAACGTTAGGGACATTCTCCGATGAGTCACACGAAGTCGCTGGAGGAGTTCCTGGAGCGGGTCACGGGCCGTAAAATCACGCAGACAGAGCTGGCCGAGACCCTCGACATCTCACGCCGTACGTGGCTGAACCGCCGCATGAGGCTGGGACGGCCAGAGTCGGATGACATCATCGCCCTGGCACGGCACTACTGGTGCAATCCGGTTGCGGCGCTGATGTATTGCGGCGCGATCAAGCCCTGAAGAGACCACGACGTTTCTGGGTCGCAAGTGGCAGCGGTTCCTGCCCCAGCGTCTCCAGTCGGAGAAAATCGATACATGCTGCACGCACCCGTGTATCTGATCCACCAATGCAACGGAAGTAGGCCGATGGGACTGTTCGACATGTTCGGCATGACCCGTGCCCAGCGGATGAAGAAGTGTGAGCTGGACATGCTCGACAGCCACACCGCAGAGTGCCTGGAGGAGGCTACGGCGGAGGTCAATCGCCTGGCCGCCCTGGTACGCGAGGCCCTCGACGACGAGGACCAGTTCGTGCGCCTGCGTCCGCTGCACGTGGAGCTGGAGGCGGCGATCGAGCGGTACGGCTACTTCGCCGAGGCGCGTGGCAAGTTCAACGCCCGGACATAGCCGACTACTGCACGGCGGGCGGAAGAACTTGGGGATTAGCGACTCTCGCCGCTTCTCGATCTCCTCCCACCGACCTTCGCATATAGCATCGAGGCCGTCCGTCGAGGAGTCGGTGGAAGATCATCAGGCGTCGGTTGCACGCGCTGCTTAAGCGCGCTTGCCATACTAGTTGGGCGCGATGATCGACGGCGCGATGACTTCCAGCTCGGCATCGGCGCGGATGTGGAACTCTGCGATGCTTTCGACCGTCATGGGATCCTCGCGCTATTCGAGACGCGCACCACTTGGAACCTTTCCTTGGCGCGCGAAAGCCCCTGGCCTGCAATGCGATTCCAGGGGCTTTCGCGAGGCGCACGCTCCTCCGAGGGGTTACTTGTCTTGGTACCCGCCGACCTCGCGCACGTAGACGTTCTCGAGCATGACCCACTGCACCCGTGGTCGCTTGATCGCCACCAGCCTGCCCTGGCCCGCGCGGACGTACTCCCACTCCTCGATGCAACGATAGAGCTTAGGCGCGTTGTCGAGGACGCCGATGATGGCATCAGTTGACGGCGCTCATCGAAATTCCCCAGTGATGCTCATCTGAATTCCTCACCCGTGTGGCTCCGCCAGAGCAGGCGGGCCTCCCGTGAAGCTGATGGTCTCTGACCACTCACCAGCACACGGGAGGCCCGCTTTCATGTGACACGGGAGGACGATGTGGAAGTACACGCACTACAGCGATCGCCCGCCATACCGACCACGACAGGAAAACCATCCGCGCCTACCTCAACGGCGAGCGCACGCCGGGTGAGCGCAAAGAAACCGACGACCGACCCGTTCGAGCCGTTTCTGGACTACGTGAGAGCGAGGCTGGCCGAGGACCCGCATCTGTGGTCACGCACGTTGTGCGACAAACTCGAAGACCTCGGCTACAGCCAGTCCTATCAGACCCTCACCCGCCAGATTCGAGTCCGCGGTTTACGACCACAGTGTGTCGACTGCGCTCAGGTAACCGAACGAGCGAACGCGATCATCGAGCATCCCCCGGTGAGGAAACGCAGTGGGACTGGGTCGAGTTGCCCAACCCACCAGCCGAATGGGGCCGGGGTGCAGGGGTTCACCTGCTTGTCGGGTCGCTGTCGCATTCAGGTCGATGGCGCGGTTATCTGGCACCGGAGATGACCCGACCCCACGTGATCGCCGGGATCGATCGGACTACCCGCAAACCCGGGAGAGTCACCAAGACGTGGCGGTTCGACCGGATGGCCACGGTGTGTCATCCCTCGACCGGGGCAGTGGCTGCCGAGTTCGCCGGCGTAGCCCAGCACTACGGGGTATCGGTGGCGGTGTGCCCACCCCGACGCGGGAACCGCAAGGGTGTGGTCGAGAAGGCCAATCACGTTGCCGCGTAGCGCTGGTGGCGAACACTTCCCGACGAGGCGACCATCGAGGGCGCCCAGGCTAGACGTGACACATTCTGCCGGACCCGCTCAGATGTGCGGATGCGTCGCACCCGCGATGGCCGGTCCAAAGTGCTCACCGTAGCCAAACGCGAGCACCTGAGTGCCCCACCGCCGGTGCCGTACCCGGCCACTGTCACCGAAGTGCGACACGTGTCTCGTCAGGCGCTGGTGTCCTGGAAAGGTAACCAGTACTCGGTGCCACCGGAGTTGGTGATGAGCGAGGTGGCCGTCAGTGAGCGCCTCGGCGACGGGCATATCGACATTGCCACCACCTCGGGCATCGTGATCGCCCGCTATCGCCTCGCCACCGCCGGGTCGGGAGCACAGGGGCGTGACCACGGGCATGTCGTCGCCCTGGACGCCCTCGCCCAGGGCAGCAACTCACCGAGTCGTCGGCCGCATCGCCGCAAGGAACGAATCCCGCCCGGCCAGACCGCACGACAACTGCTGAAGTGTTGCGCCGCAACGCCTCCAACACCGGCGCCGCCCACGTAGAGGCGTCGGCCATCGACCTCAACGTCGACGAACGCGCCGCACAGAACAGAACCCGCCTCCCATGACCACCAAGATCACACCGTCGGACTCCAATAGTGCTGCACTACAGTCGCAACCAGCGATCTCGTTGTATCAGCAACTACGCGGCCATCCGGCCGTACTCAAACTCGATGCTGCCGTCCAAGCCCTGCCCCAGGTCCTGGCAACCGCTGGCGAGCAAAAATGGACGATGGCCCAAACCCTCGAGCATCTCCTCGCGATCGAGGTCGATGCCACCGAGGCCCGCCGACTAGCCGGTCGGCTACGGTTCGCCTACCTGCCCACCCCGGCCACCCTGGACGGGTTCGACTACGACGCCGCCCCAGGCGTAAACCGAGCGTTGATCCGCGAACTGGGCACCTACGCCTACCTCGAGTCCGCGACGAACGTCGTACTCATTTGCCCACCAGGCACCGGCAAAACACATCTGGCCGTCGGCCTGGCCCACGCCGCAGTACACGCCCGCAGCAAAAGCGAAGTCGCCACACACATGAACCAGGCGATCCTGAAGATAGGGCCGAGCCCCGGCTCACTCTCAAAACATGTCAGCTAATACCATTGTCATAAATTACAGAAATGATCCGTTGCGCAATCTGTCGATGACCGCGACTATTGGGATGGAAGTTATCAATGACTTCTCCATCGACAATGTCTCCTGCAGGGCCACGATTACGGGAATCCTTGTATAGATCGGTGACATCCACAAAGAATCCCCCGACCATACCGCATAGTTTCTCTATGGCAGCATTGAAGGATTGCGCCTTCGATGGATTGATCCACACGCTTACACACACAAGGTGTTCAGATTCCGTTTCCAAACTACGAATGAGTCGAAGATAGTTTTCGGAGAATTGGTTAAGTGGAGTTACGCTTACATCATTCGTACCCAGTTCGACTACAGCAATGTCGGGTTTAACTGGTGGACGTGGATGCTCAGACAAGAACGAGTAAGTTCTTACCCCTTTTTGCGAGACAACCGTGGATTCGGCATTCAAAGCCGTGCTCACCCTTCCGGGAAATGCCTCCCCTTCCGAGTTAGAGAATGAACCCGCCGCAAGGGAGTCACCATAGAAGAGGACCATCGGGCGCCGCGAGGTCTCTGTCGTAGGCGAGGAAGTCGATACAACTACTAGCACCGCAACCGCTATCACTGTGCCTAGCGTAATTAGCAGCCATCCCCACATTGGGGCTCCGCCCCACCGCTTCAGCCACCACCATCGTGAGCCGGCACTCATGATCCGCGAACTAGGCATTCACAACCCACGCCAGACCACGAATTTATCGCCGACGACCTTCGAATAGTCTCGTGCCCTCTACACCGCACCGCCGGTATACATTGCGCGGCCGTCATCACTGCGTACTCCACCCTGTCTAGTCCTGCTCTTCTTCATAGCGGCTGCTGGCTGACGCCCCTCGTAGCTGCCAGAACACAGTCCTCCGTGTGTGTGGCACCGAACGAGATGGGGGCTTCGCCCCTGTGGGCGACCCCGCCACTATTTGTCGGCCGAGTCTCCGACTCCCGCTTGGCCATACTCCATCGCGTAGGAGGCCGCGTAATACCCAGCGCGAGCCTGCGCGTCACCTAATACCACTCCGACGACCGCCGCATCCGCTCTATCGAGGTGGGACAGCATCGACTCCAGGTCCGGTCGACGGGAGGCGCCGGAACGCACGACCACGATTACACCGTCCACCAGCTTGGACGCAATCACAGCGTCCGTGACTGGCAGAACTGGGGGGGTATCCACGATCACGTAATCGTACAAACTCGACAACGCGTTGATCGCCTCAGATGCCCTCTGCGAGGTGAGCAACTCAGCGGGGTTCGGCGGAATCTGGCCGCCGGCTAGTGCATCCACCCCGCTGAAGCTCGTCGATTGAAGAACATCCTCCAGCGCAGCCCTACCGCTAAGGAAATCAGTGAATCCGATATCTGGGTTTACGCCCAACCTCACGGCCACCATAGGCCGCCGAAGGTCAGCATCAACGACTACAACCCTGCAACCAACCTCAGACAAGCACACCGCAAGGTTGACTGCCGTCGTAGTCTTTCCTTCTCCCTCCAGCGCACTTGTGACTGCAAACCGACGATACGGAGAATCAACACCGATAAACGACAGGTTGGTTCGGAGACGACGGTAGGCTTCCGCAGCAGGACTTGATCCGGTACCGAACGAAACCGGAGATTCAGCCGAAGAAGGGAACCGGGGAACAACGGCGAGAACTGGACTCTCTGTAACCTCGACAACGTCGGTCGGCGTCTGGATCCGATTCGTCAGACGCGAAACAAACATCACCGCAAGCAAACCGAAGAGCAGGCCAACCGCGACACCTATCAACGTATTCTTCTCAATGTCCGGGGACACCGGTACCGACGGTTCAACTGCTGGCGTGACCGTGGTCAACTTCGCCATCGGACTGCCACCACCCGCAGGCGTCTCCAACGACTCGACGTAGTCCTGCAGAGACGACGCGAGCGAGTTTGCGAGCACAACCGCTTTGGACCTATCAGAATCTTCAACCGTGACGTTGAGAAGCACGGTGTCGGGATCCCACGAAGTCGACAGCTTCTCGCGAACGTCCTCAGAACTAATCGGGATGTGCGATTCCGATACGGCGCTGCTGATGACAGCATCCGAAGATGCAAGTTGCGCGTACGACGCTATCCGCTGTTGGGAAGCCAGGGACCCTTGATAGGCCGCTTGGACGTTGGAGTCGTCGCCCGAAGTCACGTACATCGTCGCGCTTGCAGCGTAGACGGGGGTAGTCAGCAAACTAACGGCCATCGCCAACACGCCGAGAATCAATCCGGGAAGCACGATGTAGTACCACCGGTCTCGGAGGGACGAGATGAACCCTCGAAGCTGCTCTCGCTCTATCACGTTAGAAGAGCCATCGCTATTCATGATCCGCTCCAAAATTCAAGGACCAGTTATCCCGGTCAAATGAGTCATCTTGCATGGGCCGTACCGAGACGCAAGACCTATTTGCCAGGTCCCAGCAGATTTCCAACTTCAGTTACCGCTCTCCGGAGTACCTACGTAGGTAACTCGGACATCCTTCACGCGGAAGGCAGCACGCGGGCGGGATTACCAACCACGATACCTCCCGCCTCCACGTCGCGTATGACAACAGCTCCTGCTCCGATTACGGCTCTCTCCCCGACCGTGAGATCCCCAATTACCAGCGCCCCGGCACCAATGTCGACACCGTCAGCTACAACGGGAGCACGGTCCGAGCCTGACAGAGCTCCAATCGTCACGCCATGACGAACTGTGACGTTGCTACCCAAACGCGAGTCAGCGTGGACGACAAGACCAAATCCGTGGTGAATTGCGAACCCCCCGCCTATCACAGTTCGGGCCGGGATATCGATTCCAAAGAAGAATAGACCTGCGGCCCGATAGACGATCGCCGCCGGAATTCCAACGAGCGTACGAACCGCACTACTTTTGGAGGATCTGAATGTATGCGCAATCCGATATAGAATCAAGAATACAAATAGATGACACCTCGACCGGTTCGCCTTGAAATCCGCTCCAATATTCTCGAATAAAGACCGCATCATAAATCTCCGTTAGTGCGCCGGCCGAGCACCGTCGCAAGTTCCTCGTTGTGACCGAAACTGCTTGGCAAGAACTGGCCTGATACCGCGCCGCGAACATCCACAAATCTTGATCTCTGCAAGCCTCCGCAAATGCCGTAGAGTAGTGCCGCCAGGTACAAGGCCGCGCCGCTACTTAGCAAGTTTGACGCGAGACCGTTAACTAAGAGCGACACAGTAACGGCAGCGCCAATTGCTAGATAGGGCGAGCGGGGATCGATACGCAAGTTCCGATAAAAGCTAGCGATACAAATGGCGCCGAATATCATTGTTAAAATGACACCCAGAATTCCAGTCTCAACCAGCAATTGGACTGAGAGGCTGTGAGGCGGCCCTCCCAAAGGCTGGATCACGGTTGACGTAGAACCGATTCCCCAGCCAAATGTGGGACTTTCGCGCCACGTGTCCAGGAGCAGCGACCAGTTGATAAAGCGCCATTCAAGACTATTTCTACTCACGCCCAAAGCAATGGCAGATGAAAAATCCGAGGCAAGTGCCTCTTCGAGGCGACCGCCGAGCGGCGTAAGAATTACGACAAGCCACGAGCCGAGCCCGCAGAGGATAACTCCAGCAAACCGTGCAACTGCTGTAGTCGGAAGCCAACAGCACAGGACAATCACACCTACGACAGCGGTGATCACCGCATTCAAGCTACCCGTCAGTACCAGGGCGACAAGTGCGACGCAGACAGGAACCAGAAAGCGTCGACTCTGTGTCAGACATAGCCAGACTAGAATCACAACCGCTATCGAGATGAAACTACCTGCTGCGTTCGCATGCACGAACGTTCCCGACGGCCGACCGTTCTCACCAACCGTGAGCCCGGGCAGCAAGATTAGCCCTCCAAGAAGTAGTGCACACGGCAGAGTGGCTGACCAAGAGAGCAACGCTGTTGCCCTGACGGAGGATTGCGGCGTAGATGAAACGCTTCTTGCCAACAAGAAGATTGGGATCAGCGACGAAAGCTTTAGCAGGTAAACAACTGGCTCAGCACTCAACCCAAAGTAGTAAAAATAGACAAGTATCGTTCCTCCGCTCGCTAACGCCAGAGCAGCACTACTCGCTTTTAGCTGTCCGAGCTGCGTCGGAGACTTGAGGAACAGAACCAACCAGGCAAATAAGGAGAGCGCTACAGATACTAACCCGGTGGGAAACAAAGCGTGACCCGCTGCATGTCCCACGTCGGAAACCGCACGACCCAGAACGATGAGGGCAACAAGAACTGGAACACGGAACATGGCGATCGAGATAAAGCCTACGACACCCATGAAAACGACCAATAAGTAAGTCACTTGATCGCTCCCGGCTCCACGGCAGTTGAGAATGTCGCTCTAACATGCATGTCTTCTCGAGTCATAAGACCCTACTCCGGACCGTGTTGTGTTGGGTTACGCGAGCTATCGCCCTCCGTAACATTCGCGTGTCCCGGCGACCTCGAAACTCACCCTGCTCCGAAAGGTACCGACATAATGCTTTTAGGTCGGCCTTCTCGTCCGCACTCGCGGAACTCGGGTCTCGAAGTGCTGACCAACAACCGTAGTCTCGTCCCGTGACTGCCTTACACAAATCGCGATGCGCAGAAGCCATTTCCCGCGACATAGATTTTCGCCTGTTGGCATCAACCGCCGTCGTAGCTTGGGACTCGTGGTGCCTATACAGCACAGTAGCCAAAGGCCGACGCCTTATAGGCACATCTTCGAGCGCAGCACGCACCCACAGGTCGTAATCTTCCGCCGGGACGTTTCTGTAGCCACCGAGGCGACCTAGAGTCCTACGAGTAGTGGTCAATGTTGGATGAGCGAACGGGTTCTCGAGTAGCAGAAGCAGCGGCACGATCGAACCCTCAATCGGATAGGGCGCCACAGGCCTTGGAACCGTATACTGGCCGCGATAGTGCACAACATTCGCGAACTGAAGCTCGTTCGGCTCTAATCCCTCGAGCTGGTATCGAAATCGCCAAGGCAGACAGATATCGTCTGCATCCATGCGCGAAACAATCGCACTATCAGTTGCGTCCACCAACTTATTCAAGGTGGCCGCAACACCCTGATTGGTCTCGAAAACGATAGTTCGCAACCGAACGTCTTTGATCGAATCAAGGACTGAAATAGTCTGGTCGGTACAACCGTCGCAACCGACTACTAACTCGGAGTCCTCTGGCAATGCTCGAAGAGTACTGACTACCGACCGGCGGATAAATCTCTCAGCATTATGCGCAGGCATCAATACGGTGACTTCCGGCACGACTAGACCCTCTCCCGCTTTGCGCGAGATGTTCGCGCTACCTCGTGATTATCTCGATCCGGGCTGCCGATCTTCGCTGAGACGATAAGGAGAACGAACAGTAACCCGGACGCACAGCCAACTAGCGATAGCACCACGACTGATTTATAGAAAGTCACCGACGCGCCAATGGCGACTCCCGAAATCGCAACTGAACTAGCAACCTGAGCCGTCAGAGCGCCAGCCTTCCGCAAGTCGGCCCAATGCGTAAGTGCCACGCCAACTAACACAACGCCGTAGCCCACGGACGATGCGATAACTGCCGCAGCGAGTCCCAACGGTCGCAGCAATACTAAGTTCACAAGTACAGAAGCGAGTGCACCAGCGGTGGTCCATATCCACACTCGCCCGGTTTGCGCCAGTGAAACCGTTACAAAGTTGATTGCGACGAAACCGAGTCCAGCTAGCAACACCGGACCTGCGAGTCCCGCCACGACCCTTTGCGCTGGTTCATACGATTCGGGAAAGAGTAGGGCAACCACCACAGGCCCAGCGACTGCCATTAACGTAGCCCCAGTTGACATCACTATCGCTTGCCACAACATTACCCGCCGCATCCGGGGGTCGAACGCGCCGCTTAATTTGTAGTTGCGTGCATACTCAGAAAGAGAAGGCGTGAAATATCTTGATATCTCAACTATGAGTCCCAGGGCCGCGTTAGTAAATTGGCCGGCAGCAGCATACTGCCCAGCCTGGACCGGGCCATTGATATGAGAGATCAAAGATCTATCCGACGAAGTTTGAAACCACTGCGCAATTTTACTGGGGACCAGTGGAAATCCGCGAACTGCGGAACTTACAACAAGCTCCTTGTTCCAATGAGTACGAAAGACTTTGATCCCATAACTCCACACCGTCGCAGCGAATACTACTGTTGCTGATGCAAGGTCGGTCAACGCCCAAACCAGAACTGGGTTTTCGCTACCGGGAACAAGCACCAATTTGGTCACGTATTGAACGGCACTGAAAGCCAACACCACGAAGGCGAACTTCGTAGGCTCGTAGTTGATTCGTGTAAGAGTCGCGAACGGCATATAACCTATCGAATATACTGACGCCGCTGCCAGTTCAATCAGGACAGAATAATAGAATATCCCTGCATCGAAAAACTGCCCTCCAGCAATCGCACAGGACACGAGAAAGCACACAGTGAGGTTTGAAACTAGCAGGACCGCGAAAGGTTCAACCATCCCTTTCGATGCCGCAGATACCGACCTCCCTTTCGATTCCGCAAACATTATTGTATCTTGACCAAAACCAAACACACTGTTCCCGAGCAGGAAAATCGTAGTCAAGACACCGCAAAGGCCCAAATCTGCAACACTTATCGAGTGAGCCAAGATCGGTAGGGCGACAAATGGAATCAGCTTTTGCAGCAGTGCCGGGCCGACGAACCCGCCGAGGCTACGAAGAGACAGACGAGATTTTGATCCGGTGTCGTTGGTCATTTGTTCGAACCGCTGCTGTGGCAGCGCCCTTGATTTCGTGCATTTTCATACTCGAACAGTGCGCGTATGATATGCGTCGGCATGGACCGGCCGTAGGCACCACCAATCGGCCTGACCGATGCGGGGGCTCCCACGGCAAGTGAGTTCTCAGGAATGTCTTTGCCGACTACCGCGTTAGCGCCGACGACTGATCCTCTACCTACCGAGATCCCGCCGTAGAGGACAGCACCTGGACCGATATAGACACCATCTCCCAGAACTGGCGCAGAGCCGTCCGACTCTCCCAGGTTGGTAGCCGAATGTATCCGACAAAAGGCACCAGCCCGCACCTTGTCGTTCACAACTACACTTCCGTAGTGAGGAATGCTTAAACCGGGACCGAATACGCCAGGCGGAACACTCAGCCCAAGCTTCTTACCGATCGACTTCAGCCGAATGTACAGAAGTATCGAAACAACATGACAAAGAAAGCCTTCTCGCTCACGGAAGTACTCCGTAGCGCGCAATACACGTTGATAGTGCAGTGTCGGCAGCTTAAAACGGCTCCACGGTCGCCAACCCGTTATGCCATATGCCGCAAGGTCACACTGCAGCGCATTCCTATACCGACGATATGGTCCGAGCCCCCCACTGCGTGATAAGGCACTTGAGAGAAACTCCCTCGCATCGGCCGAGTCGGCTATCTTTCCGTCTGAGTTATGCACTTCGCACCCCGACTCAGAACCTGAATATGCCTCGCTAAGCCCTCGCGAATTCCAACTTTGGGCGTCCAACCGATCGTAGTGGCAGCTAGGTCGTTTGTACCAGCGGTCTTACGCACATCCCCAGGAATATTGGGCAAGTGATTCCGGTTCAAGGGTTTGCCAACTTCCCCCTCGATGGTATCCAGAACCTCATTGACTGTTACGGTACTGCCTCCGCAAACGTTGACAACCAATCCTGGATTGATGCCGCTCGCGGCGCCGGCTGCAACATTCGCACGGACGACATCGTCTACGTAGGTGAAGTCTCGGATCTGGTTACCGTCTCCGTAAATATCGATTGGGTCACCGTTTAAAGCATTAGTAATGAATCGATGCATGCCCATGTCCGGCCGCTGGCGTGGGCCGTACACAGTAAAGTAGCGAAGGGACACGGTAGGAACACCGTAGTTGTTGGCATATAGCGAAACGAGGTGTTCAGCAGCCAACTTCGTCACCCCGTATGGGCTGTATGGCCGCGGCAAAGTCGCCTCAGTCGTTGGATATGACTCGGAGTTGCCGTACACGGACGATGAGGATGCATAAACGAAACGGTCAAGCTCGGAGTGGCTACGCGCAGCCTCTAGAAGTCGCTGAGTCGAGCCCACGTTCGCACTCAGGTAGCTGTCAAACGATGTGCCCCAGGACTTTCGTACGCCCGGTTGCCCAGCCTGGTGATAAATCACATTGACGCCATCGAGGAGGACGTTGAGATCAATCGTGTTCAAGTCCCCCTGAATGAATTCGAACTTGGGGTTCTCCTGGAGGACAGCAAGGTTGGAGGTTTTGATCGCAGGGTCGTAGTACTCAGTGAAGCTGTCGATCCCGATAACTCTCTCGACGCCCGGATCATCAACAAGCCGTGTAGCGAGAGTGCTTCCGATAAATCCAGCTGCACCGGTAATCAAAGCCTTCATGCCTTGGCCTTCCAGATTGATGCGATCGCAATTCGCGCGAAGTGTGTGTCGTCTATTAGGTAGCGTCGCGCAAGCCTCGACGGCTCCTGCCCAAGGCGGTAAAGCCATTCGAGTCCCAAATTTTGGAACCACTGCGGTGCCCGCGCCTTGGTCCCCGCAGCAAACTCAACAGCAGCCCCGGCACCAACATAAACAGCGTCTGGCAGATACTCGCGGTTTGCGGCCACCCACGCCTCCTGCTTCGGAAATCCGAGGCACACAAAGACAAGGTCAGGAGAAATATCGGCAAGTCTTTGCAGGATTTCGGGAGGGGCGGGCTCGCCCAGCCCAGCGTTCGGAAGATCAAGTCCGTGCACCTGCGCACCTGGATATGAACTCGCCAACTTGGCTGCAGCGGTCGCGGCAACGCCCGCCGGCCCACCTACGACTGCGACAGTCCAGCCACGAGCAGCAGACTCCGCTGCACATTTGGTCAGTAGATCGGCCCCCGTGAGGCGGTGAACATTCTTAATACCCAGACACTGCGCGAGCCAAACGATCGGCTTGCCGTCCACAATCCGAACGCTTGCGGTCTGGAGCAGTTCCCTTAAATGCGGGTTCTTAGACAGCTTCACGACCTGATCGACATTGGGCGTGACGACCAAGGGACGCTTATCAGATTCTTGGAGTAGGCCCGCGAGTCGGTCCATCAACTCATCCATGTTCCCGCTGAATACTGGCAGGCCGTCGATTGCCAAGGTGCCGTCTGAGTTCGGCCCGATCACCAAAGGGCCGCATTCTGACTCGCGTGACCTAGCTGAGGGCGGGATGATTCGCTCGACCACTCGGTCCGCACTCAAGTTCTCGACAGAACGGCTAACTACCGCGCGGTCAATACTTTTCGCTTGCACGATAGCAGCCGCCAACGTTTCCGGATTGCGGTCGCTCGCAACGTACCCCGTCACGCCAGCGCGGACCAGTCCACCAGTGTCCGATCCACATGTCACCACCGCAGGAGTTCCGCACGCCAGGGCCTCTACCAACACGCGAGGATAGCCCTCGTACCCGGGGTGCGATGTCATGAGGAAGACCGACGCAGCCCGCAATAGCCCCGCAACTTCACCAGCGCTAAGACGTCCCCGCAGGGCGACGCGCTCCCGGACGGCTGGCGCCATCTCGCCAATGAGACGCTCCAATGTCTCCCGTTCGGTCCCGTCGCCGACGATGTCCAAGTGCACTGACGCATGAGCGGGAGTTTCCATGGAGAGCAGCGCCTTGAACGCTTCGAGGGCTAACGACGGATCTTTCGGCCTCTCAAGTCGTCCGACCCACACAACACGCGTCTCCCGGCGTTCAGCAATCTCGCCGTGGCCTACTGTCGGGTGGAAGACTGCCGGATCGAACCACGTAGGTGAAGATATACATTCACTATTCCACTCCCGTACCTTTTCAGCGTAATCAGGATTGAATACGGTAACCGAATCAGCGCGACCGACGACCCATCTCTCCATTGACCGGTGGAGCCTCGAAACTCTTCGCCATACAGAATCAGAATCCTGAGAGGTAATACCCGAGTCCTGTGTGTGAATAAAGTACGCGAGCGGCCTTCGGAACAAAACACCCAGAAAGAATGCGCTATCCGCACGATGTGCCTGAACAAGTGTTGACTTGGGCAACCGTCCCAAAAACCGCAGCAGGCCCGCGAGGAGCCTCACAGTATGCGGGATCCTTCTCCGCTGGTCTGCTGGGTCCAAAGAGGCGACCGGCATGAACCAGACTGTGCGACTTTCGAAGTCGTATGTTTCCCACTTTCCGAGACGGTTGCGATCGCCGATTGCATCAACACCAATGATCGCAAAGGAGACAGAAGGATCAGCAAACCTACATAGACCGCGAATACATGTATCGATCCCGCCCGGCACCGGGCGTGCCATGTCTATCTGGTGAACAGCGAGGCGTGTGACAGCACTTGGCCGGTCCCGTTCGTTAGTCCTCGCACTAGTTGTTACTGCCACTATAAAATCAGCCTCTCGGCGCTCGAATACTGCTGTATACGTTCAGCCAATTTGTTTATGTCCAGTACTCCCACCCTGCAGCTTTCCAGGCAGCTTCAGGGAGGCACATTCGTCCATCAATAACACGCTTCTGCCTTACGACGTCTCCAACCCTGAATGGGTCAAGCGAGACAAATTCATTCCACTCTGTGGCGACTATTACAACGTCGGCGCTTTCGCAGGCACCAATGGCGGTCGTTGCATAATCAAGAGTGGGATACAATAGCCGGGAGTTTGCCATTGCTTTCGGATCGTAGACCGTGACAGAAGCACCCTGCAGCTGCACCTGGCCGGCCACGTTCAAAGCTGGCGAATCTCTAACATCGTCCGACTCTGGCTTGAAAGCAGCGCCGAGCACACCGATCCTCACGCCCAGTAATGATCCGCCGCAAGCTTTGCGCGTCAGTTCAACCATTCGGGTACGGCGTCGCATATTGACGTTGTCAACTTCGCGCAGAAACGAGAGCGCCTCGGCAGCACCAAGTTCACCGGCGCGGGCCATGAAAGCGCGAATATCCTTCGGGAGGCAGCCACCGCCAAAACCAAGCCCCGCATTCAGGAATTTGCGACCGATCCGTGTATCAAACCCGATTGCGTCAGCGACAGCTCTAACATCCGCGCCGGCCGCATCACACACCTCGGCAATGGCATTGATAAAGGAGATCTTTGTGGCCAAGAACGCGTTCGCTGACGTTTTAACCAGTTCCGCAGACGACGGATCGGTGACCAAGAATGGCGTACCTCGCTCAATTGCGCTCGCATAAATATCGCGAGCAATCGCTTCTGCTTGCCCCCCAGGGAAAGCACCGACAACCAGGCGATCAGGCTCCAACGTGTCTCGGACGGCGTAACCTTCGCGTAAAAACTCTGGATTCCAGGCGATCTCGACCCCAATGTCCTTCGCCAATTCAGCCGCACGCTCAGTAAGCCGGTTTGTTGTACCGACAGGTACCGTAGATTTACCCAGAATGATCGAGTTCCTGGTCAGCTGTGGTACAAGTTCCTCAATCACCGAGTCAACATATTGCAAGTCGGCACCGTATTCGCCCTTCTTCTGCGGGGTACCGACAGCTATAAAAAACACATCTGCGAAGTCTGCCGCGTCGGCATACGAATCAGTTACCTGCAGATTCCCTGATCGAATATGCTTGCTCAACAAATCCGGCAATCCGGGTTCGTAGAACGGGACTTCGCCTGCTGCAAGCGAATCTCTTTTTGCGGGATCGATCTCAACACCCAATACTTCGTGTCCAAGCTCTGCCATACAGGCAGCGTGGGTTGCACCGAGATACCCGAGCCCTAGGACTACCATCCGCATAATTAGTAAGCTCCATCTTTCGCTATAACCGCCCGAACCGTCTTCCAAAGAATCAGGGCATCTTGCATGATCGACCAGTTCTCAACGTATGAAAGATCAAGCCGTACCGCCTCTTCCCAAGGCAGGTCTGAACGCCCTGAAACCTGCCAGAGCCCCGTCATTCCCGGTTTGACTAGCATCCGCCGAGCCACTCGACCGTCGTATCGCTTTACCTCGTCTGGCAACGGCGGACGTGGACCCACGAGACTCATCGTTCCGCCGACCACATTCAGAAGCTGAGGGAGTTCGTCGAGACTGTATCGGCGAATGAATGCGCCAACCCTTGTAACCCGGGGGTCCTCACGCATTTTGAAGAGTACACCGGAGCCTTCATTCAGTGACCGGAGGGAGTCTTTCTGGGAGTCCGCATCCTGAACCATCGATCGGAACTTCCACATAGAGAAGGGGACGTTGTTAATACCAACCCGGTTTGCCCGGTAAAAAACCGGACCTTTCGAATCGAGTTTGATTGCGATCGCGACCGCCACAAAAAGAGGGAGAAGCACGAAGAGGATGATCGCCGCCCCGACTCGATCGACTACAGCTTTCCGGAACCTGTTGGCTCCCTCGTACCTCGGTTTGTCGATATGCAACAACGGCAGTCCGGCGACGGGCCTCACCGTCACCCGGGGTCCCGCTACGTCTGTCACGCCCGGAGAGACCATCATGTCGACGTCGAGGCCTTCTAGGTCCCAAGACAGTGCCTGCATCGCGTCATGGCCGAGAGCTTCCGCAGAGGTCACAGCTACAGTCGTCGCAGCAGACTCGACCACGGCTGTGCAGACGTCGTCAAAGCTTCTATAAATTGGGACTTCGATATCCCCCACCGAAATGCGCTCGCGGTGACCGACTCGCGCGGGGAGGCAGATGCCAACGACTTGGAATCCTAGCCCCGGTTCTCTGAGCAGACGCTCGATGAGCGGTACTGCCGAGCTGTGGCTACCGATGACGAGGACGCGTTCAAGATCCTTCGAGTTGACTCTCCGATTGCCGAGCCATTGGCGCCACGCCCATCGAGATAGCAACAGTCCGATCGTGCCGACAGGAAGCGCTATGGCAATGAATCCTCTGGCAAAATTCAGCCGAAAGAGGAGGTCGACCATTGCGAGCACTCCGAACACGGCCATGCAAGCGGTGACGACGCGGCTGTACTCCTGCGATCCAGACCCGACGATCCTGCGGTCGAGCGTCTGAAACGCGCGCAAAGAAATCAACCAACTCGCGAGCAAAGCAAGCGAAACTACTGCAGCTGGCAGGTGCGCGGCCCCGTTCGGTGTCAGCGGGCTGTCTGCTCCGAACCGCACCAACTGCGCGAGCGCTACTGCGACCGCCACGATCGCGGCGTCAGTCCAAGCAAGCCGGATCACGTAACCATGAATCCAGGAGCGCGAACGCTCACGCGCCCTGCTCGCAAAGCGCAGTCGCAGGGGCGTGCGCTCCGTACTCCGTCCCAATGCTTCGTAGGCCGGACGATGGGCCACAGCCAACCTCCCAAAACAAAACTGATGAACTCGAAGGCGGCGATCGGCCCCTACGCCCAACCACCAGAACGTCGACGACGTCCGCCCGCAATTGGCTACGCGGATGTTAGGGAGCGTATTTCAGAGTGGTCATATGTACAACTTGAACGCTTTTGTAGTCCAGCCGGACGACACTTCAGGTTACTAATTTGTAGGAACGTCTAGCTAGCAAAGACGGGTGGCCCCTAGGTGCCGATCTACTGTGACTCGCTCCACACCTCAGACCCGCCTCGTAGTCACTAGGGACCAAAGTCCCTAGTGAATTCTGCTGCGCGGCAGGCATTTCAGCAGGCCAAACCACATCGCATGGATAGTGACGGATCTCATAGACTGTCGTCAGCTACGGATTCCGAACGTTGTCGCAATGCACCTTCCTTCGATGACGAGCCCCCGGATCGGAGGACAAACCCGCAGAAACTTAGTTTTCTTTAAACAGTTACGGAAACTATCAAATGTCCGAATTCCGACACGCTCAAGTCTCATTTGTCTCAAATACTCGAAACTCGGGACAAATTGGTTTCTGTAGCGTGAACAGCCCGTTGGCTACGCGTTGCTACGGCCCCAGGTTCTCCAACCAACGCGGCGGCAGCAAGAATGACTGAGTGATCGATAACGCGAGGCCGAGAGAGCAAGGTGCCAGACTCCCGCGTCGCACGTTCTTAATGGCTACGCTAGCGACGGCGATGGTCGGGGTTACTTCTTGCAGTGTAGACAGTCGTCCACAGCAGCAACCGATTGATCACCGGCGGTCCTGGGGAGCGTTCATACCGACTGTGACTGCTACAGATCAGCCAGCGTTCAGCTCAATCGACCGGCTTGCATCGCTCGCCAGCTACAAGCCGCATTTCGTACACCTATTCGCAGCCATCCCAGATTCACTGCCAGTCGCAACCCTCGATCTCATACGCGGCAATGGAGCAACCCCGATCGTGACTCTCGAACCTTGGGACCCTAATAAGGGACGTGACCAGTCCTCGTGCTCGCTTGCGACCATCGCTGCTGGTCGACACGATTCGGACCTGTCTCGTTGGGGAACGCAACTGGCTGCATGGCCATACCCAGTCTTGCTCAGGTTTGCGCAAGAGATGAACGGAACCTGGTACCCATGGTCGATCGGAACCAGCCAGAACACGTCCGACGACTACCGAGCCGCCTGGTCGCGAATGCATTCGATCATCAGAGACATGGCACCGAACGTTCAGTTCGTATGGGCGCCAAATGCGATCACTGAGGGCACTCGGGACTTTACTGACTGCTACCCCGGAGATGATCTCGTGGACTACCTCGGCTTGGACGGCTACAACTGGGGTCAGTCACCGGGCCACCAATGGCAGTCCGCCCACAAGCTTTTCTCCGAAAGTCTTGAAGCACTGAGCAGGTTGAGCCCGAATCGCCCGACACTCATTACTGAGGTAGGTTGCGCGGACGGCAATACCCCGAATCTCAAAGCGGAGTGGATTACAGACTTCTTCCGAGTCATCGAGTCTGCCCCGAATGTCCTGGGCTTCGTGTGGTTCCAGATGGACAAGGAACGTGACTGGCGGTTCAATTCGTCGCCTGCCAGCACCGAAAGCTTTCGCAGCGGACTTGCGCGTTGGATGAGTAGCGGCCCACCGGGCTGACGGTCGCCTGGCACTGTCGGCACCACCAGGTTGCGCGAGTATCAACGGCAGGGATACTGGTGCGATGCCCGCCCAGCCCGTCGACCCATCTGTGTTCCATGCGTTGGTCCTGCTGAACCTCTTGTTTGTCACGGGCTCCTGGTGTCTGGCTCGACCTACCTACCGAGCGGCGGTCGTCATGGCGGGCGTGTCGTTCGCATGGTTCATGTGGAATGGGCCGATCGAGGGACGGGTGCTGATCTCGATCAACATCAACCACGGATTCACAGAGTCGGACATTCTTTCGATCGTTGGAGTCGCAATCGCTGCAATCACTTTCGTGCGCACCCGAGAACGGCGGCGGTACGAGGAGTAGGTGGTGGTTCGGGTTTTGGTTGTCGGGTCGCCAGCCCTTCGAGGCTCCTCGCTAACGCTCGTCACACCTCAGGGAGCGATGGAGGCTCCTCGCTAACGCTCGTCACAGGGAGCTGCGAGAAGGTTCAAGCGGTCTGCTCACCAGCCCTTCGAGGCTCCTCGCTAACGCTCGTCACACCTCAGAGAGCGACGGGTGCGCTCCTCCCCCGGCTTACCGCGCGTTGTAGTCGAACCTCTGCTTATCCAGCTGCGCGCGGAGCGCCGGCTCGAGGACCCGCGCGGCCGTAGCCGTCAGGTGTGAGTCGTCTCGATAGAAGAGGATCTTGTTGTGCGCAACGAAGCACGAGTTGCCGTCGCACAACAAGTCATTCACACCGACTGTCGTCACGTCCGGGTATTCGTCACGTGACGCGGCGTCGGTGATCGGCTCGATGCGCGGGTAGTCGTCGAAGTTGAACTCGCACTTGGTCCAGTCGTCCATCGAGCCGGAGATGCAGTCGGCCACCTGGAAACCCGGGTAGGGCGTGTCGGCGATGTAGACGAGCTTCGCACCGGTGTTCCGCAGCTGGATCATCGTGTGCGTCCACGCGGCCTCGGAGACCACACGATCCGGCACATACGTCGACAGCGACGAGACGAAGATGATCCGCGGGCCCACCTCGGCGATGCGCTTCAGCGTCTCCTCGCGCCACTCCTGGCAGTCCGGCTTCACGTACGGGTCCGGGATGCGGGGCTGCGGCCGCAGATGCTGGGCTGGGCAGGCGGCCTTGGTGAATTGGTGGATGCGCCAGCCGTGGTCGGCGCCGAGGTTGCGGATCGCCTGCGCCCACTGGTCGGCGTGACTGTCGCCGAAGAGCACCACCGGGATGCCGTCGGCCGGACCGAAGACGCAGTCGGTGCGGGGGGCGGTGTCCCCCACCGGGATCAGGCACTCGAACGGTTCGGGCCGGTCGTCGAACGCCTGGAACGGGTTGGGCGTCACTGGGCCGGACTGCTCACCGCTGTCGGACCCGAACACCGACTGATACGTGAGCGACGCGTTCGCGACGGTGTCGCGGCTGGCCACCTGCACGGTGATCACGCCGGCGGTCATCGTGACCGCCAGGGCAGCGACGACGCCGGTCAGGCCCAGTGAGATCGACGCCGAGTCATTACGTTTGAGCTCGCGGTTACGAAGCAGCGGTTCCTCGAACAGCAGCGTCGAGATGATCGCGAGCACCAGCGACCCCGCCGACACGGCCAGCAGCACCGGCCAGCTCGACGACCCGACGACCGCCTCGTACAGCACGATCGCCGGCCAATGCCACAGGTACCAGGCATACGAGACCCGACCGAGGAACTTCAGCGGCGGCGTCGCCAGCAGCCGTCCGACGAACAGCGAACCCGTACCAACGGCACAACCGGAGGCGATGACCAGCGCGGCACCCGCGGTCGGGAGCAGCGCCGCGGTACCGGGATAGGGCGTGTGGGCGTTGACGATGAACGCTGCGACGACGATGCCGATCAGACCGGCCCAACCCAGCACCAGGACAACCGGATTACTCGCGCGGATTCCACCGAGTCGTGCGAGGGCCGGCATGCCGATGGCCACCAGGCCGCCGACGCCGAACTGCCAGGCGCGGGTGTAGGTGGCCATGTAGGCGGTCGCGGGATCGGTGGGCGTCAGCACGATCGCCCACACCAGCGACGCCACGCTGACCAGCAGCACCGCGATGCCGACTGACCAGCGAACCGACAGCTGTTCGCGCAGTCGTGTCCGGGTGGCGAGCGCACCGGCGCCGATCACCAGGAACGGCCAGATGAAGTACAGCTGGGCCTCGATGGCGAGCGACCAGAAGTGCGTCGCCAGGCTGCCGTCGATCGCGCCGGCCAGATAGTCGGCGTTCTGCTCGATGAAGTGCCAGTTCGCCAATTGCGCTGCCGCGGCCAGCAGGTCGAGGGCCTGCTTGAAAACCTTGAGCAGCGGCATGAAGATCGCGGCGCCGATGATCGACACCACGATCACCAGGGCGGCCGGCGGGATGATGCGGCGGGCGCGTCGGGCGAAGAAGCCGCGCAACGAGATCCGCTCGTGGCGCTCGTACTCGCGGACCAGCAGTCCGGTGATCAGGAATCCGGAGATCACGAAGAAGACGTCGACGCCGACGAATCCGCCGGTCAGGTACGGGACGTGCGAGTGGAACAGGACCACGAGCAGCACCGCGATGCCGCGCAGGCCGGCGATGTCGTCGAAGAAGGTCCGCGGCTTCACGCGCGTCTCGGCTGGATCCTGCGTCGACGAAACGGTGAGTGCGGCCATCGGTTTCGTCGGGGCGTCGTACGTCATCAGCTCGCCCGGCCGATCACTTCGTGTCCCACGGGAGCATGAGGTCGAACCAACCGAGTGCCATCGCCGCGATGAACAGGATGACGCATGTGTACCCGATGACCTCCCACACCGAGATGCGGTTCCAGTTGGTCGGGGTCGGGCGTTTGGGAGTGGCTGCGGGGCGGGCGTCGTCGGGTGCGGGACCGACCGGCGTCATGAGGCGATCTCCTTCGGGTCGATCTTCCTCAACTGCACCGTCTCGGTGTCGGAGTTGTCGTGCTCTTCGACGTCGTTCGCGTCGGGGTCTGTCGGGTCGTCGTCCGCGGTGTTTGTACGACGCCGCGGGGCCAGGATCTTCACGAACTCGACGAACAGCGGCAACGCCAGATACGTGTAGGCCAGCATCAGCCCGACCATCATCCAGAACTGGGCAAGGCCGTACACCATCACGTCCCGCACGATGAACACCCAGAACGCCAGCAACGACGCCCCGAGCACCGTCGCGCCGAGCCAGGCGATGGAGCGGGCCAGCGAATTCGACTTGCCGATCACGCCCGTTGGCACCCAGCCGATCTCGCGGCCGATGATCTTGTGCCAGATCGCCACCGCATGCGCGTAGCTGTAGGCCATCTGGATGCGCAGCACCTCGAAACGCCAGCGCGTGCGCGACACCAGCGGGAACAGCACCACGTAGACCCACAGGCCCAGCAGGAACGGGACCAGCTGCACGGGCCGGACGTCCTCGGGATAGAAGGCGGCCATGATGACGCCCGGCAGGAAGAGCAGGAAGACGTTCAGCGCGGTGGTGATGTAGTACAGGACGCCGGCCCAGCGGGCGATGCGCTGGCGGAGGGTTTGCGACTGCGGGTGGTCGACGAGCCGGTTGTTCTTGATCGGCGTCAGCGTCCCCTGGCACCAGCGGTACTGCTGGTTGAGGAAGCCGGCGAGGTCCGACGGACACAGCCCGCGCGACAGCACCACCGGCACGTAGCGGATCGTGTAACCGGCCTGCTGCACGTGCCGACCGGTGTGGAGGTCCTCGCTGTGCTCGATCTCGGCGAAGCCGCCCACCCGGTCGAGCGCGCTGCGCCGGTAGATCGCCGACGTGCCGACACAGTTGGCCGCACCGATCCGATCCCGCGACGGCAGCACCCAGCGGTAGAAGAATTCCTGCGTCGCGCCGGCGGTCCGCTGAATCCAGTTCATCGACTCGGTGGTCGCGAAACATTGCGGACTCTGGACAATTGCGACCTGCGGGTCGTCCAAATAGGGGACCAAATGTCCGAGGAAATCGGCGCGCGGGCAGAAATCGGCGTCGAATATGACGATCAATTCACCGCAGCTGATCTTGCACGCGTTCCGTAGGTTGCCCGCCTTGCGGAGGTGTCCTCTGTCCGGACGAACGACGTAGTCGAATCCGAAAGACGCTGCGAGATCGTGAACTTCCTCGCGCGCGGCGTCGTCGAGCACGTATACCGACAGGCGTCCAGGCCAGGTCATCGAGACGACGTGCTGGTAGGTGTTCCGCAGGATCTCCAGGCTTTCACCACACGTCGGGAGAAAGACATCGACGCTCGGGTAGCGGCCGTCGTGCGGATTCCAGGATGTGACGCGTTCCTGATGCGACCCCCACGTCACCCGTCGTTTGTTCATCCCGGTTAACAACGAAAATGTGTTGCCGATCACATTCAGAACGAGGACAAAAAGCACCGGGGTCAGCCACAAGTGGGTGGTGGCAAATGCGACAAGTGAGACAGAGACCAGCAGGAATGCAGCGATCAGAACCAGCTGAATCCAGCGCATCTGCGGCCCAAGGTAGTCGTAGACCTCGTCGTCGGCCGGCGCGGTGACGAACTGGGGATCATGCTGCGGCACAGGCGGTTCGGTGTGACGTCGGCCACTGCGGGCAACCGCCGAATCGTCGTCGGTGAGCGCGGAGCGGCCAGCGGACGACGCACCTGTTGTACGGGTCCCGACGGTCAGCTCCACTCACTCAGAATCATTCAACCAATACGTCGACGCAAACCGCAGGAATGGACGGGTTACCGTTTCCGGGTGAAATCCAGGTGGGGCCGAGCGCGGTCCGTCGGCGTGTTTGTCGCCGTCGTGTCCGTTTTCGGGATGGGGATCGCCGCATGTACGTCGACATCGAACGATGATTCGACGGCGGGCGCGTCCAGTTCGACGGCGTCGTCGACGTCGGTGAAGCTGAGCGCGGAGGCCGTCGAGCAGCGCGGCGGAATCGTCCGGACGGACGACATTCCCGAGACATGGTCACTGCCGGACGGCACTGTCGCCAAGCGGTTGGTCTACCGGTCGACCTCCGGGGTCGACGGTTCACCTACGAATGTGAGTGGCGCGGTTTTCGTTCCGGGGCCCACTCCCCCGGTCGGCGGATGGCCGCTGATCGCCTACGCGCACGGAACCACCGGCATCACTCCGGATTGCGCGCCGTCGGACCAGGCGGACATGTTCGGCGACCTGACCGCGGTCCGCGATTTCCTCGACGCGGGGTACGCGGTGGTCACCACCGACTACCAGGGACTCGGTACCCGCACCGGACAACAGGCTCCGCACCCGTACCTGGAGCCGGTCACCGCCGGATACAACGTCATCGACTCCGCTCGGGCGGCTCAGTCCACCGGACTCGGCATCAGCCCTCGCTGGCTGGCCGCGGGCCGGTCGCAGGGTGGCGCGGCGGTCTGGTCGGCTGCCGAGGAGTTCGGCGGCTACGGGGGCGGCAGCGGTGAGTTGCTGGGTGTCGTGGCCGTCGCACCGCTGCTCGACCCGCAGTACTTCGCGACGCGAGCCCAGGAGAACACGCTCACCCGGGCCCAGCAGCACCTGTATCCGCTGGTTGTGCACGGAGTCTCGCAGGCCGATCCGGCGGTGAAGCCCGGCGACCACCTCTCCGCCCTGGACACCTCGGCCGTACCGAAGTGCGGAGACGACCGCACCGCGGTGTCGTTGCTGTCGGTGCCCAAGAACACCTCACTGGGCGCCGTGACCCCGCAGGCCGCGCAGACCCTGCACGACCGACTCGCGGCCTACGCCCTCCCCCGGACCGCGACCGAGGTGCCGATCCTCGCGGTGTACGGCGCCGCCGACGACGTCGTACCACTCGATGTGATGGAAGACACATTGAGGCGGGCGTGCGATGCCGGAGATCGGGTACTGAGTGACCGACAGGAACTGCAAGGGCATATCGTCGATCCCGGCCCCGCTATGGCGGCCTGGGTCCGCGACCGAGTTGCAGGATTGCCCGCACCAAGTAATTGTTGAAACAAACGAACCTGACGCCTCGCGCGCGGTCGGAAAATGGCCGCTATGGTGACAAAGTCGCTGGACGAGAAACGCGGGTTGGGAGACTGGTTAAATGTTCAATGCCGTGAAGCGCATTGCAGGTTCTGCACCGATCTGGGCATGGATCGTCATGATCGTGTGTGCAGTGGTCCTCGTCGTCGGTCTCATCGTGTCGAGCAACCGCACCGCCCCGACGTCGGACACGGCGTCGCAGATGGCCCCCACCAGCTCAACCCCGCTCGAGCAGCCCGCCACCCTGGCATTCATCGAGGACGCGAAGGCACACTCTGCCGAGCCCAGAACGATTGTGCTGCTCGGCGATTCGACCGGTGCCGCTCGCGACGGCTGGGCTCCCAAGGTCGGCAGTGCGATCAGCAAGACGCTCCAGCGGCCCATGGCGACCAAATTCTGGAACACCACGACCAATGACTACGGCGCAATGGTCGGACTCGGCGACGGCCCGAACGGACCGATCGGATTCTGGAATGGCAGCGCCTCCGGAAAAGACGCGGATTACGCGCTCGACAATCTCGACAAGATGATTCCTGCGGATGTCACACCGGATTTGATCATGCTTAATTTCGGACATACCCAGGATGCCGATACACCGCTCGCCGAGCAGCTGCAGCCTCTGATCGCACAACTCCGCAAGGAATACCCGAACGCCGACCTCGTCGCGATCAAGCAGAGCCCGGCCCAGGGCAAGAACACCGGTGAGGTGACCGCCGGCTTCGCGTCGGCCATGGACGCCGAAGGCATCCAGGTCATCGACGTCTACTCCGCCTTCCCCACCGACGACGCGTCGCTGGCGCCGCTGCTGAAGGACACCGTCAACCCGAGCGCTGCCGGACAGCAGCTCTGGGCGACCACGGTCCTCAAGGCTTTCGAGGTGCAGGCGTAGGGGTTTCGAGGCTTGCGCGCCTGTTCAACCCCTTGACCGCGTGGGTCATACTCATTCCGTGATCTCTGCTCTCCTCACCGCCACAGCGGTTCTCGGACTTCTGACCGTGGCACCCGGCCCCGACATGGCCGTCGTGACGCAGGCGGCAGTCTCCGGGACGCGGGCAGCGGGTTTCAAGGTCGCCGTCGGCGTCGGTGCCGGATTGCTGGTGTGGGGTGCGTTGACAGTCCTCGGACTATCCGCACTACTCGCCGCGTCTGCCGAGGCCTACACGGTCGTGAAGCTCCTGGGCGCGGCTTATCTGATCTATCTGGGGATCAGCGCACTGTGGCGGAGCCGAAATCTCACGTACTACACCGCAGAGACGGCGACCGGCACGCGCCGGGTTCCGACCCTGCGCACCGGGATGATCACCAACCTACTCAATCCGAAGATCGCGGTTTTCTACACCAGCGTCCTCACCCAGCTGGTGCCGGCGGGTTGGCCCGTCGGGCCTTCTCTTGCTCTACTCGTCGGAATCCACGCCGGCCTGACGATCGCGTGGCTTTCCACCTATGTTGCGTTGTTGTCCCGCCTCAGCACGGTCTTCGTGCGACCCAAGGTCCGACGCGGGATGGACCGAGTCACCGGCACCGTGCTCGCCGGCTTCGGCACCGCGATCGCTCTGCAGACAGCCCACCGCTGACGTACGGGATCGCCTACGAGGCCCCGACATGCCTTCGGATGCCGTTGGCGTGGAACTCGCCGCATATCTGTGCATAAACCACTGTTTGTCCACACCTATTTGTTACCTCTGAGATTCTGTTCACTGATGTTGCACGCTTTCTTTAGCACGAGTGAAACATCCTGTGAGCAGCGGGAACTCGACGAAATAAGTTTGAAAGTTTTTCGAGCATTCGAACATATGTTCGTGTACAAAGGACTCATGGCACCGCTCGAATCCCTCCTCGACCAACTCTCGGGAACCGCTCCACCCGCGGACGATCCCACTGGTCGCACGACATACGAACAACTCGAGATCTTGCGGCTGATCCGCAACGTGGTCGATCATCAGATCGTCTCGTGGACAGCCGAACTCGATCGTCTGCGCGTCGCAGAGAAGGCAGGGTCGACCACCAAGAAGCTGTTGATCGAGATGGGGTTTGCACCGGTGGTGTCGACGCGCACTGTTCGGACCGCCTCACTGATCGGGATGTTGAGCAAGGTCGAGGCCTGTGCAGCCGACGGTCGGCTCTCCGGCGAGGTCGTCGACGCGCTCGTCCGGGGCATCTCCACAATCGAGAAGCGCTCACCGACAGCGCTTTCCGACTCCGATCGGGGTGCTCACGAGAGCGACCTCCTTGCCCAGGCCCTGTCCGGTGCCACGCCTTCTGAGATCCTCGGACGCGCCCAGACGATCGGCAACACCATCGCCGACGACGAGGGCGGCATCCCAGCGAGCGATGACCGAACCCTGGATGTGTTGTCCCACCATGTGACTGACGACAGTCGAGTCGAGATCCACGCCAACGTGACACAGACCGTCGGCGAGAAGTTCATCTCCATGATCGACGAACGCTCCGTGCCTCGTGCCGAACCCGACGGCGCGCCTGATCGTCGCTCTGCAGCCCAGCGCCGCGCGGACGCACTCGAGGTGCTGTTGGACCAAGCGGCTGTCGGTGCGGCGATGGACACCATCGGCACCCCACGAACCCAAACGATCTTGACCATCCCAGCCACCGGCGACCCAGCCACCCTCCCCTGGACCGGATCCGTCACCCACGCCATCGCCCGACAACTATCCTGCGACGGAACCCTGATCGAGGCCATCATCGACGACGAGACCGTGCCACTACAGATGGGCCGCGAACGGCGCCTGTTCCCAGCGCACCTGCGCAAAGCGATCATCATCCGCGACCAGACCTGCATCAAATGCGGTGCGCCACCGCCATATACGCAGGTCCATCACATTCAGCACTGGTCCGACGGCGGCGACACCGACCTCGACAACGGCTGTCTGCTCTGCCAGCGCTGCCACACCCAGGTCCACCACCATGGCTGGGACATCACGATCGGTTTCGACCGCCACCCCTGGCTCATCCCGCCGGCCGACATCGACCCCCAGCGTCGGGCGCTACCCGCCTACAACCGCCGCACCATGCGCCTCGACGACGCCGCCTGACCCCACAAACTCACGCGCAGCACCTTCCGCACCCGGTCATCAGCCGGGACCGCGTTCGATCTTTGACAACTCCACAGTGTGAAAGGGCTCGGTTTCGATACGGCTCGTCGCAAGCTCCTCGCCTACTCAACCAGCGAAGCCGCGGTCGAGTAAGTCCGAGGCGCGAGCCGAGCCCACCCCCTCCGCCGCCTCCCTCCGCCGGCCGAGTAGGCCCATGGTGCAGGAGCGAGCCGCCTCCCTCCGCCCGCCGAGTAGGCCCATGGTGCAGGAGCGAGCCGCCTCCCTCCGCCCGCCGAGTAGGCCCATGGTGCAGGAGCGAGCCGCCTCCCTCCGCTGGCCGAGTAGCGACGACCGAGCGCAGCGAGGACGCCGCGTATCGAGGTCACCCCGCCGGCGGGACCTTCACCGCTGCCCGCGAGCTCACCGCGTCGAGGGCTTCGGTGAACGGTGGGATGAAGAACCGGGCGCCGAGGACGCAGCAGGCGTGGCCACCGTCGACCTCGAAGCGCTGCGACCCGGGGATTCCGTCGAGCAACAGTTGCTGACGTTCGGGTTCGACGACGCGGTCGCGGGTGGACACGACAACGGCGGTCGGGACGTCGATCTCGTGGAGCCAGCTGCGGGAGTCGAACTGTCCCAACCCGTTTCCGAACTCTCCGAGATGCGACAGGGGCGTCGAGAAGAACTGGCGCAGCGCCCAGATGGAGGTGTGCGACGTCGTCTTGTCGAGGCTCTTCTCGGAGACGCGCGGGAGCAGTCGGTAAAGCGGGGTGAGGATGCGGCCCGTCCGTTCCGACGATTTCCGGTGCTTGGGATCGTTGGTGCTGAAGAACGGGCCCGTGGAGCAGAGCACGAGGCCCGACACCCTCTCAGGGTGTCGACGCCAGGTCAGCTGGGCGATGCCGCCACCCATCGAAAAGCCGGCGGCGACGAACCGGTCAATGCCGAGGACATCGGCGACCGCGACCACGTCGTCGGCGCAGTCACGGAGGTCGAAGGTGTCGGACTCGATGCCGCGGCCGTGCCAGCGGGCGTCGAGGGTGATCACCCGGTAGCGGTCGTTGATCGCCGGGATCGTCGGGTACCAGCACAGCAGGCCGGTGGTCAGCACCGAGTGCAGCAGGAACACTGCCGGGGCGTCGCGGGGTCCCGAATCGGTGACGAAGGCGCGTCCGCGACCGGGCAGGTCGAGCATCTGACCTTTGGGGATGTCCGACGCGGGGTGGGGCGAGAAGACGTGGCGGACTGCTCTGGCGGTGCCGTTGAGAAACGCGGGGATCACACAGATAACGCTACGTGAGATGCTGGTCACATGATTGACATCGCCCGTCCGAAAATCGAGGGGTCGATCGCCGTGGCCGACGGTGATCGTCGCATCGGGTTCGCCGAATACGGATCTGCTACCGGACGAGCCATCATCTGGCTTCACGGAACGCCCGGAGCTCGCCGCCAGATCCCCGTCGAAGCCCGTGGATTCGCCGCGGAGCGAGGGGTTCGCCTGATCGGATTGGACCGGCCGGGGGTCGGGTCGTCGACGCCGCACCGGTACGAGAACATCGCCGCCTTCGCCCCCGACCTCGAGACCGTCCTGGAGGCGCTGGGCATCGACGAGTTCGCCATCATCGGTCTGTCCGGCGGCGGGCCGTACACGCTCGGGGTGGCGCACGCGATGCCCGACCGGGTGGTCGCCGCGGGCATCCTCGGCGGTGTCGCCCCGACCGTCGGCCCCGACCGCATCCCCGGCGGCGCGATGAAGCTCGGCTCGTTCGTGGCGCCGGCGGTCAACGTCGCGGGGTCGCAGATCGGGCAGGTACTGAGCACCGCACTCCGCTTTGCGCGACCGATCGCCGAGCCCGCCATCTCCGTCTACGGCCACTTCTCCCCGCAGGCCGACCGAGAACTGCTGGCGCGCCCCGAGTTCCGGGCCATGTTCCTCGACGACCTCCTCCACGGCGGGCGTCGCGCGATGGAGGCGCCGTTCGCCGACGTCGTCGTCTTCGCCAAGGACTGGGGCTTCCGAGTGTCCGACGTCCAGGTGCCCGTGCGCTGGTGGCACGGCGACCACGACCACATCATCCCGTACGCACACGGCCAGCACATGGTGTCGCTGCTCCCCGACGCCAAGCTGTTCGAGCTGCCTGGCGAGAGTCACCTGAGCACCCTGCACATGGCGACCGACATCATCGACGAGTTGCTGGCGATCTGGGATCAGTCGCGGGCGTTGAAGTAGGGACCTGGTTTCGATACGGCTCGTCGCTGCGCTCCTCCCCTACTCAACCAGCAACTCTGCTGGCCGAGTAGCCCCCGAGGCGATAGCCGAGGGGCGTATCGAGGTCACGGCGCGGTCGCCGACAGTCCAGCGGCCAGACCCAGCACGACGGCCATCAGTGCCAGCTCGACGGCGGCGTTGCGGATGGACGCGGTCTCGGTCTGACGATGGCGTTCGACGGCCGGCACCCAGCGTCGTCGATGCCAGGCGGCGACACTCACCAGTGCGGCCAGCATCCCGACCTTCGCCAGCAGAATCCGGCCGTAGCCGGTGGTGACCAGCGCCGACAGGCCGTCGATCTCGGTCAGTGCGGCGACCACGCCGGTCACCGCGATCACGCCGACCGCCCAGGGCGCCCGCTGGGAGAACACCGGCAGACTCCGCGCCCACCCGGCCCGGCCCCGCACGGAGAGGACGATCGCGGCGAGCAGGCCACACCACCAGGCGGCAGCCAGCGCATGTGCGCCGACGAGGAACGGGCCGAGCGCGTTGTTGCCGGCGTGACCGGCGATCGCGGTGGCGAGCACACCGATCGACGCGAGCGCCCCGACCACCAGGACCGGAATCTCGACGGCGGTGATCAGGTCGAGTACCGCCCACGCCACGATGAGCAAGCCCGTGACCAGCGCGACCATCTCGGAGGCGCCCGAGGTCAGGACGTCACCGAAGTCGCCGGCGCTGACCTCGAGCACGTCCTGGCCGGACCGGTCGGCGGTGCGCAACCAGGCACTGATCAGCGTCGCCACCACCCAGACCCCGGCGAGTGCACCGATCCATCTCGACGACGGGTCGGCGTCGACGGTCGGCAACAGGCCGAGGCCGAGCACCACCACGGAGGCGCCGAGCGCGAGGGTCGCGGGCAGTGCCACCGGATCCGGTCCGTCGGGGCGGGCGAGCAACCAGCTCACCAGCAGTCCGGCGACCAGGACCGGGACACCGGCCACGACCCTCACGCGTCAGCTCCGTGTCTTGGGGCGGGTCAGCCAGAACACGACCCCGAGACCCACGACCAGGACAACGACGGCCCCGACGATGAAGTACCACACCGGGATTCCGTCGTCGGACTGATCAGCGGAGGCGTCGGCGAGCGGACCCGGCTCGCCGTTGCCGGCGACCGTGAGCTCGAAGCTGCGCTGCCCGCTGACCACGTGCCCGTCGGCGGAGGTGACCCGGTAGTTGATCGTGTACTTGCCGGTCGGTCCGAGCTCCCGCATGCCGACGCTCACCGTGCTGCCGTCCACCTTCGGGTCACCGGATTGCCAGAAGTGATCGTCGGGTCCGACGACGTTGAGCACCGCGTACGCGGACTGGATGCCCTCGTTGAACGTCAGCGTGACGGTCCGGGGACCTGCGGGCAGGCTCGCGCCGTCGTCGGGATCGGAGGACACCAGGCGCGAATGCGCCGACGCCGCGGGCGCCGACCAGGTCCCGACCAGCCCGAGACATGCCAGCGCCGCCAGGACCAACAGCAGCGAACGCTTACGCATTGCCGCGACCGTTGCGTCGGACCACCATCAGAGCCGCGACGCCGAAGACGGTGCCCAACGCACCGACGACCAGTCCGATGCCGCCGAGCCAGCGGGCCGCGGAGTCGGCCTGGGAGGTCTCCGCCGCCTGGGACTGCGGAGCATCGGCGCCGGTCGCCGGGGCCGCGGCGTGGTGTCCGCCGTGTCCGTCGCCGCCCGCAGCGAGGGTGATGGTCGGCGCGGGCTTCTCGGGTTCGGTGCCGTCGGCCGGGGTCGGCTGGTTCCAATCGGCCTTCTCGCCGTCGGCGTAGGTCTGCAGCGCCGGAAGGGCGACGGTCTCCTGCTCCGGGAACGGGCCGCCGGAGAATCTGAACTGACCGAACTGACCAACCGGGATCCCGGGCGACCCGGGATCTGCAGTCCAGGTGATCTCGGTGACCAGGTCGTCCTTCTTGGTGACGACCGTCTTCCAACCGCTCATCACCTCCGGTCGCGCCGACTTCAGACCGGGCAGGGTCACACGCAGCGCCGTCGTCGGAGCCGACTCGGACTCGTTCGGGACGACCAGCGTGACGACACCGTAGCCGCCCTGGGTGACGGTCGGCGCGTTGGCGGTGACGTGCGCCGACGCCGCGCCCGCCCCGGTCAGGGAGGAGACGCCGACGACGGCGGCAGCGGCGACGGGCAGGACGAGGCGACGGGCGATCGTGGCCCGCTTGGAGGCAAGGTTCTTCATCTGGGTTCTTTCTGGAAAGTGTTCGGATCGTCTGGGCATGGCGCGCACACGACAGCACCGAACCGTCGATGGTTCGGTGTGGTGGCGCGGCGTCAGAATCCGAGCGGAGGTCCGCGCACGCCGGTGCCGCCGACGGCGGGACCAGCGAGAACAGCGGGTTGTGTCCAGAAAACCGGGGATGCGCCGGGTATGCGCAGAGCGACAGGGGGTGTCAGCGACGCGATGACCGACCCGATGACGGCGAGCAGCTGCGCACCGACGACGATCAGGACCGCACTGAGCGGGATCGCGACGAGGTGCGTCAGCAACATCGGCAACGCCGGGGCGTCGTGGGTGACGTGCGCGGCGTCGGCGGCAAGCGCCCCGTGACTCCCGACCTGCGCCGCGGTCAACACGCTGGTGGCCGCTGCGGCGGCCGGGACCAGACGCCGGCCGCGGATCGCCGGCTGCAGGAGCAACGCCGCGGCCACACCGATCGCGACGGTGAGCACGACGCCGCCCGAGCTGAGCGACTGCCCGCCGGCGGCACCGTGCGCGGCGATCGCCACAGTGGGCACCACACCGGCCGCGGCGACGCGCATGAACGCGTCGGGCGTGCGGACGGTGCGTGACATGGCCCCATCCTAAGGAGTGGGTCCGGGTCGCACGGACTCGCCCAACCCGGCCAACTCCCGCGGACGCGGTGAAACAATCGAGGACATGTCGCATTCACCGGCTCCTGTCGAGGTACGCACGGTCGAGGTACGCGAGCTGTCCTCCCCCGACGAACTCGAAGAACTGATGCGGATCTTCGACGACGTCTGGCGACCCGACCCGACGAGACGTCCGGTGGGCATCGACATGCTGCGGGCACTGTCCCACTCGGGCAACTATGTCTCCGGCGCCTTCATCGGTGATCACCTGGCCGGTGGGAGCGTGGCGTTCCTGTCGGCGCCGGCCGGTGAGGCCCTGCACAGCCACATCACCGGGGTGTCCCGGCGCGGCCGCGGCCACCATGTCGGATACCTGCTGAAGATGCACCAGCGGAACTGGGCGCTGGCACGTGGACTGACGACGATCACATGGACCTTCGATCCGTTGGTCGCGCGCAACGCGTACTTCAACATCACCAAGCTGGGAGCCGAGCCGGTCCACTACTACGAGGACTTCTACGGCGAACTCGGTGACGAGCTGGGCGGCGGCTCGGACTCGGATCGGGTGCTGATGTCGTGGGCGTTGCACGACGAGCTACCCGACAGTGTGGACGGCGTCGGAAGCGTCGAGGCGCTGATCGCCGACGGTGCGGTGCCGGTGATCGACGATTCCGACCGGTCACGCCCGGTCGCCCATCACGAGAGGGTGGAGTCCGACGCGACAGTGGTGGTCGCGTTGCCGCGGGACGTCGAAGCGATGCGGGTGAGTCATCCACTCGATGCGGCGCGGTGGCGGATCGTGCTGCGGGATGCGATGTCGCCGTTGCTCCTCGAGGGTGACACCCGACGGTCGGTGCGGTTCCTGCGGTCGGGTCACTACGTGTTCGGTCCGGCGGGTTCGGGGGTGCGGTGAGCGTCGAACTGACTCCCGCCGAACTGACTCCCGCGGATTGGGGCCGGTACCCGCACACCCTCGCCGACGTTCTGCCTGCGGTGTCTGGTGCCCTGGGCGTTTCGTCCGGCGAGGGTCTGGTTGTGCCGCCGGGTGATTCGGTGGTGGTGCTGCTCATCGACGGACTCGGGGCGACGCTGCTCGAGGAGTACGCGGATTCTGCGCCGACCCTGCGTGAGCTGACCGCGACCACCCTGCGTGCGGGATTCCCCGCGACGACGGCGACCAGCATCCTGAGTCTGACGGTCGGCGCGCCCTGCGGCGTGCACGGGATCATCGGCTACAGCTTCCGGCCCGACGACGACTGCCGGACACGCGGTTCGCGCCGGGTGTTGAACTCGTTGCGCTGGAGTCTCGACGACGCTCAGGGACCGTCTGCACTGGTCACCTATCCCCCGGCGTTGGTGCGCACCCATCCCGGAAGTCTGGAAGCGCTTGCGAATGAAGGCGTTCGGGTGACATACGTGATGCCCGGCGAGTTCCGCGGAACCGGCCTGACCCTCGCGGCGTTCCGCGCGCCCGGCCAGTACGTGCCGGCGGTGACACCCGACGGCGTACGCGACGGCGTGCTCGCGGCGGTGCGTGGACACAGTCGTCATCGCCGGTTCGTCTATGCCTACTACAGCGAGCTGGACACGGCGGGTCACATCCACGGTCCGGGGTCGTCGGCGTGGCTGGAGAAACTCCGACTCGTCGACCGGTTGGTGGCCGAGCTCGCCGCGGAGTTGCCCTCCGGCACAACGCTGCTCGTCACCGGCGACCATGGCATGATCACCGCCGACCGCGCCGTCGACATCGACACCGCGCCCGGTCTTCTCGACGGCGTCGAGACGGTCGCCGGCGAGGCGAGGGCACGGCATGTGTACGCGGAGTCCGGTGCCGCCGAGGACGTGCTGAAGGCATGGTCGGGGTATCTGGGCGACGCCGCGCACGTCGTCTCACGGGAGCAGACCCTCGACGAGGGGTGGTTCGGCCCCGAGGTGACCGATGCGGTGGCGAATCGGATCGGGGATGTGGTCGCGGTGGCACGGGAGTCGGTCACGCTCACGCGGTCGAAGAACGAGACGATGGAATCGATGATGATCGGCCACCACGGCGCCTGGACGGCCGCGGAACAGCTTGTGCCGCTCCTGGTTGCGCAGGGGTAGAGGTTTCGATACGGCTCGTCGCAAGCTCCTCGCCTACTCAACCAGCGGAGGGTTACGGCTCGTCGCAGGCTCCTCGCCTACTCAACCGGCCGGGGTGTCCTCGTCGGTCACCAGATCGAGGCGGACACCGAGAAGGCGGACCGGGCGGTCGATGTCGAACTTGGTGAGCAGGTCGGCGACCACGGCTTCGAGCTGGTCGAAGTCGAGGCTCGGCGCGGGGAGCTTCCGGGACTTGGTGCGCGTGTAGAAGGTCGTGGTGCGGACGGTCACCGCGACGCGGAACGGTAGGCGTTCCTCGGCGACGACCTGGTCGAGCAGCTCACGCAGCAGTTCGGCAGCGGCGGTGCGCATCTCGGACGGTTCTGCGATGTCGGTGGCGAAGGTCCGCGACTTGGAGTGCGAACGGGCGAGCCACGGTTCGGCGGTGATCGTCGAGTCGCCGCCGCCCCGGCACAGGACGTACAGCCAATTGCCCTGGTGCGGACCGAAGGTGGCGATCAGATCGTCGCGTGGTGTCGCGATGAGGTCGTTGACGGTCTCCACACCGTTGGCAGCGAGTTTGGCCGACGTCTTCGGCCCGACGCTCCACAGGTCGCGAGTCGGCCTCTGACCCATCAGGTCCAGCCAGTTGCGGTCATCGAGCAGGAACACGCGCGGCGCGCCGACGCCGTCGTCGGGTGTGGCTCCGGGCGGCCGCTTGGCGAAACCGGTGGCCATCTTCGCGCGCTGCTTGTTGTCGCTGATACCAACGCAGCTGGTCAGACCGCACCGTTCGAGGATCTCCTGCCGTACCCGTTCGGCGAAGTCGACGATGGCGGCGTCGTCGTACGGGTCGACCTCGGCGCCCCGCACGCTGACGCCGAGGTACGCCTCGTCCCAGCCCCACACCTCGACGGGGTGACCGGTTCCGCGCAGCACGTCCATGACGTCGGCCGAGGCAGCGTCGTACGCTCCCATGTCCAGGGGAAGGTACACCGCATCGGGCAACTTCTTGTATGCGGCACGCAGCGGCATCCCGGCCCGCACGCCGACATCCCGCGCCTCATAGGACGCGCAGGTCACGACCTTGCGGGCCTCGGTCGGGTCGCCGTTGCCCCCGACGATGACCGGGACACCGACGAGCTCCGGACTGCGCAGTCGCTCGACCGAGACCTGGAACTGGTCGAGGTCGACGTGCAACAGCCACCGGTAGCGTTGCGAAACCGACGTGGTCACCCCGCCAGGGTAACCACGGACCGGCGCTCAGACGGTGCAGTCAGACGGCGGCGTCACCCGACGATACGGGCGTCGATCTCGCCGAGTCCAACACTTCGGCACGACGAACGCAGCGAATGCGGGTTGTACCGCAGCACCGACAATCCGCGCTGGGTCTCCGTCGACCAGCCGGCGAATGACGCACTGGCCTCACAGATGTACCCGGTCAGCTCCGTGGTCGACGCCTCATCGAAAGCGGCCACCGCGTGGACGAGCACCTTCTCGAGCAGCGCCCGGTCGCGGTGCAGCGGCGGCGGCACGAGATTCAGTGACGGAGAAGCGGTTCCGCAGTTCGTCGGATCGGTCAGCGCATGCACCGCGACGAGCAGGAAGGCCAGCGAGACGATCGCTCGCGAGGCGGGATCCCCGAGGCGACCCGGATGCGACTGGATGATGTGGCACACCTGCACCGGGCGCGGCGGGGTGACGCCGACAGCCTCGGCCCGGCTGGGCTCGAGGAGCCCCAGCGCGGCCAGGGCTTCTTTATGTGCAGACGAGATGGATTCGGCGGCAAGCGCATCCGCATGCATCCGCCGCAACTGGGAGACGATCGCCTGGTGGCGTCGCGCCGCGTCGTCGATCTCCCGGACCAGATGTTCGGTCAGTCCGAAAGTGGACGAGTAATCGGTCAGCGCCTGATATCCGGCCAACACGATGTGCCGCTCGATGGCGATGGCTTCGGCGATTGCCGACGGTTCGAGAAATTTTCTGGTGCTGCGCTTGGATGCGCGCGCCGAGAGAGTACTGGTCAACTGAGCCCTCCACACACGTAGACCGCAAATGCTCCGGTGTGGAATCTGCCCACCCCGGTGTTGACCCCCTACGCTTCGAGCACCCCCTTCGATGCCGTTACCGAAGCGCACGATCACCGTAGCTTGAATTACGGAAAAGTATGAGTTGATCGACTGAAGGCCGGAAAAGGTGTCGCAGACAATCCGCGACGGAAGACCCTTCCCTTCGCGCGGCAGACGGGTTTCACTCGATGCAGAGGGCTTCGACGGAGGGACTCTTGATGCTGCGCTTCCTCTCCCGCGAGTTGCACAGCTGGCGGCTCATGCACGCCTCGTCGAACCGGCTCGTCAGACCGACGGACCGGGTGGAAACACTGGTGCTCGTGGCGCTACTCGTCTCTGCGCTGGCGGGCGTACTCGTAGCCCTGACCATCGGCGGCAACACCTACGCCGCGCACAAAGCGATCGCGGAGGTTCAGGGTCCGCGACACTCGGTGAGTGCGACCGTCATCGCGACACCGCGGCAGGACGACGATCCGACGGTCGTCGCGTGGCGGCGGCCCGACGGCGCCCGCCTGACCGCCGAGGTGGACACCGAGCGGCACGACCGCGTGGGCCGGGTCCGCATCATCTGGCTCGACGACGAACAGCACGTCGCGGACCCGCCGGTCACCCACACCGACGCCGTCGTCGAAGGTGTCATGGCCGGACTCGGCGTCGTGATGCTGACCGCGATGGGCTGGTGGGGGCTGGTCCTGCTCGTCCGCGCAGCCGCCGACCGGCACCGGATGCGGCGGTGGGAGGCCGAGTGGCGCGAGCTCGACATCGACAGCCACCGGTGAGATCCCCCGGAACCTCCTGCTCAGCCGTCCTCGGCGTCCTCGAGGTCCCGCGTCGACAACCAGGCCTGCGAGTCGTCGATGCCGACGTGCGGCGGCAGCGGAGGTAGGCGGGTCCCGAACACCTCGTGCGTGAGTTTGCTCAGGGCCCGACATTCCTGCGCCCAGGACATCCGGCCGGCCGGGGTGGTCTCGTAGGTCCGACGCCCCGGATACCCCGCCGGCGCCTCACAGATGCCGACGAGCCCGCGCCCGACGAGTTCGTCGAGAACCGTTTTGAGCTCGCCCGGTTGGAGGCGATAGCCGCGGCGCTGGAGTTCGTCGAGTATCAGATGGTCTGACGCATCCTCGTTCAGACCGATACCCAGGATGTGGACACGAATGGCGGCGCGCTCAACAGCTCTCATCTGCCATCCTCCCTTCACTCAGGAGACCGCCGCGCGGGGCAGACGAGATCGGGCACGTCGGCCTGCTCACGCGCCGGTGAGTTCCACGATCCTCTTCACGACCCCCGGACAACAGGGTCGCAATGCCCAGAACTGCGGGAACGGACCCGCCGAAGCTTACCGTCCGGGTCGGTCGAGGACGGCCTCGACGAGCAGTCGCTGCTCGGCGCGGGCGACGTGTACACGGGTGGTCGCGATGGCGTCGGGATTGACCGACACCGAGGTGATCCCCATCCGCACGAGGCGTTCGGCGAAGTCGGGGTCGGTCGACGGCGCCTGCCCGCACAGCGACGAGGTGATCCCGCATCGGCGGGCGGTGGAGATGATCGTCTCGATCGCGTCGAGGACGGCCGGGTCGCTGCCGTCGAACAGTTCGGCACACGATTCGGAGTCGCGGTCGACGCCGAGGATCAGCTGGGTGAGGTCGTTGCTGCCGATGGACACCCCGTCGATGCCGGCCTCGACGTATTGAGGGAGCCAGTACATCACCGACGGCACCTCGGCCATCACCCAGCGATGCAGGCCGCGCTGGCGGCCGAGCGGACTCTCGTCGATGAGTTCCAGGCAGCGTTCGAGTTCCCAGCGGGTCCGGACGAACGGCAGCATCACATGCAGATTGGGGTGCCTCTCCCGGGCCCGCGCGAGGGCCGTGAGTTCGAGCCGGAAGACCTCGGGTTCCGAGACATATCGGTAGCAGCCGCGGAAGCCGATCATCGGGTTGCGTTCCTCGGGTTCGAACTCCGCTCCGCCCTCGAGTCCGCGGAACTCGTTGGTGCGCAGGTCGGTTGTCCGGTACACCACCGGCCGGGTGCCGAACGGTCCCGCGATGCGTCCCAGGGCGTCCGCCATGGCCGAGACGGCCGCCTCGGTCTCGCCGGCGGCGATGACCGCGCGCGGGTGACGCCCCGACAACGCCTCGGTGAGCATGAACTCGGCACGGAGCAGGCCCACGCCGTCGACGTCGGTCGCGCCGACCTCGGCGGCGTGCTCGGGCGACCCGAGGTTGACGTAGACCTTGGTCGCCGTCACCACCGCCGGTTGCCCCTGGGTCGTGGATGATTCCGGGGCCTCGGAGACCGTGGCCCGCTGCGGTGCCACACGACCGGACCGGACCTCGCCGGAGCCACCGTCGACCGTGACCACCGAGCCGGCCGTGAGAACCTTGGTGCCCGTTCGGGTTCCGACGATGCACGGGACCCCGACCTCGCGGGCGACGATCGCCGCGTGACAGGTGATGCCGCCGCGGTCGGTGACCACGGCCGAGGCGCGGCGGATGGTCGGCAGCCAGTCGGGGTCGGTCATCGGCGCGACGAGCACCTCGCCGTCGACGAGTTCGTGTCCGTCGCGCGGGGAATGCAGGATGCGGACCTCGCCGCTCGCGATGCCCGGGGCAGCGGCGAGACCGCGCACCAGGACCGGCTTCGGCGACTCGTCCGTGGTGGTGTCCACGCCGGTGGTGATCGGCCGGGACTGGACGATCCAGATCCGGTGTTGCGGGTCGATGGCCCACTCCATGTCCTGCGGGCGCGCATAGTGCCGTTCGGCCCGCAGTGCCATCCGCGCGATCGTCTGGACGGTGGTGGTGTCGATGACCGGCGTGGTCCTCCCCGGCGCCACCGGCTCACGGCGGTCGTGGCCGTCGCTGCCCCGCACGATCCGGAACTCCTGGTTGCCCATGCTGGTCTCGAGAACCGAACAGTCCGTCCTCGCCACCAGGAAGGTGTCGGGGGTGACCGCACCGGACACCACCGCCTCGCCGAGTCCTTCGACGGCCTCGACGACGAGATGGTCGAGGTCGCCGGTCACGGGGTCGGCGGTGAAGACGATCCCGGCGACCTCCGACGCCACCATCTTCTGCACCACCACCGCCATGAGCGGATCCGACGACAGCCCCTTCTCGGCTCGATAGGAGACGACCCGCGGGGAGAACAGCGACGCCCAGCACCGCACGATCGCGCCCAGGAGTTCGTCGGCGGAACCGACATTGGTGAACGACGCGTTCATGCCCGCGAACGATGCGTCCTTGCCGTCCTCCCCGACCGCCGACGACCGCACCGCCACGTTGGCGCCGGGCCCATCGGAATCGGTGTCGAGGTTCCGGTATGCGGCCAGCACCTCGTCGACAACCCGCGGGGTGATGCCGACTTTCATGACCATCTCGGCCATCCGGTGGCTCAGGTCGGCGAGCCGGGGATCGTCGTCGACCGCCGACAGGGCCTCGCGGTGGGTGGCGACCAGGTCGTCGTACACCCCGCCGTCGCGCATCGACTCCGCGAATGCGTCGGCGGTCAGCGCGAAGCCGTCGGGTACCGGCAATCCGGCCGTGACGAGTTCGCCCAGGTTCGCGGCTTTGCCGCCGACCACCATCACCTGCTCGAGTCCCAGCTCGGCGAAGGTCAGTACGTGCCTCATACGCTCACGATTCTCTTCTCGCGGCGCGAGCCCTAGTGACCAACGGCGATGACCGCGATGACCAAGGTCTCTTCGTCGTGGTGCGTTCGTGGCGTCGAATGGCTGTGTCGGGTCCCCGCGGAGACGTCGACGAGAAAACGGTGCAGAAGATGTCCACCCCACAACCGCTCCCGTGGCCGCAGGCGTTCGCCGCCTTCGGACGATGCCTGGTGGACGTCGCGAGAGCGCTACGGGAGCGGCGACTGCATCAGCCGTCGGCGAGCCTCGGTCGCGTCATCGCCTTCGCCGACGGAACACGGGCCACCGTCTACCGGGAGACCGTCCGCAGCAACGGCCCGGTCACCGAACCGGTCAGCCTCATCGTCGCGTTTCGATTGCGCTGGGTGGGCGGCAACCGGCTCGCGCATCGACTGTTCCGGCTCGAAAGTGTCTGCAACACCGTCTTGTTCGCCGGTTTCGACGGATTCGTGTCGAAGCTGTGGATGACGGCCGCCGCCCACCACGTGTACCGGGGCATCTACGAGTGGGACGGCTACGACAGCGCGGTCGACTACGTGCGGGCCCTCTGGTGGCCGCTCATGGTCGTGAGTCGCCGGGACTCCATCCGGTTCCACGTCGTCGGCGACAGCACGCGGGAATCGCTGTTGGACGGTACCCGCGGCGAACCAGACGGGTCGTGGTGGCGGCCGGTGTGATCCGCCGCGGCTCAGCCGTCGTCGTCGACGATCTGGCGGGTCCAGTGATCGATGTCGTCCCAGTCGCGGGCATCACCGTAGCGACCACCCATGAGACGGAACAGGATTCGCCCGAACCCCCGCCAGTACCCCTTGCCGATGGCGCCGGCGAAGGCCCGGTGCGAGCGCAGGACCCCTTTCTCCTCGATCGCCGCGACAGCGCGTGGCAGCGGCGTGTGCGCTCGGAGGAAGCCGGCCATCCGGGGCGACAGGAAGGTGGAGGTCGCTCCGACCGAGGAGACCGAGAACGCCCACACCGGGCCGTCGCGTTCGTTCGACACCATCTCGGCGAACCGCTCGGCCTCGGGTAGCCACTGCCCGTTGTGGATCGCGCTGCCGATGACGAGATGGTCGGCGCCGAGGGCGGTGTGGTCCGGCGGACCGGCGGCGGTGAGATCGCACAGTTGGACCGTGGCTCCACCGGCACGCAGGCCGTCGGCGATCCGGTCCGCGATCTCCTCCGTCGATCCGTGCGCACTCGCGTAGGCGACCACGGTGCGCTTCGCCGTCACCACGTTCTCCGCATCAGGGGGCGGTGTGGGTGACCATCACCGGGCACTGCGCGACCTGCAGGACCGCCCGACTGGTCGATCCCAACAGGAGCCCGCGGATTCCGCCGCGGCCACGTGTGCCCACGACCACCAGCTGGGCGGTCTCGGCGGCATCGACGAGAGCGTCGGCGGGAGAACCGATCTCGACACGGCGCTCGATCTTGACGTCCGGATAGTCTTCCGGATATCCGGCGAGCTGCTCGCCGAGCAGTTCCTCCGCCTCGTCCCGGAGCTGCCGGATGATCTGGTGCTGGTCACCGTAGAACGCGGTGCCGGAGAAGCCGCCGAACGTGTGCACCGCGAGCAGCGACGTCTGCAGCAGGTCGGCCTGCCGGAAGGCGTGGACGATCGCGGCGGTGGAGGTCGGCGAACCGTCGACGCCGACCACCACGGGCCCGGCGGTCGGTGATGGTCCGCCGACCACGACGACCGGGCATTCGGCATGGATCGCCGCGTCGTTGCTCACGGAGCCGAGCAGCAGTCCGCGGACGCCGCCGACACCGCGTCGACCCACGACCAGGAGGTGCGCCTGCCCGGACGCGTGCCGGAGTGCGAGCAGCGGCGAACCGCCGACCACCGTGCCGTCGACCGGCACCTCGGGGGCCGTCTCCTTCGCCACCGCCGTCCCGGCCTCGACCGCGCGCCGGGCATCGGACAGCATCGCCTCGATGACGACATCCGACGTCATCATCGCGGTCGGCGCGTACGCCCCCGTGATCATGCCGACCGCGGACAGCACCTGCAGCGGACGCTTTTCGCGGGAGGCGGCCGCCGCAGCCCAGCGGACGGCCATCAGTGCACAGTCGGAGCCGTCGACTCCGACGACGATCGGTGCGGTCGAATCGGTCATGGTGATCTCCTTCGTAAAGCGGTCTGCACGATGACGACGACCATCGCGATCGCGGTGCCGGCGATACCCACGGCGAGGACGACGCGCACCACCGTCGACCAGGGGGTGTCGGTGTCGCCGAAGTCGAAGGGGAACACCTGCCACAGCCTGATGAGGGCGACCAGCCCGATCGCGTCGACCACCAGTTCACCGACGGCGCGGACCGCCGGCGAGTCGGTGACGGCGTAGACCGAGTTGGTCACGATCCCGGCGACCAGCGCGGCCACGACCCAGCCGACGATCTGCCGGAAGTCGTCGGTGAGGAACGAGACCACCTCCCAGCCCGGCCAGCCGACGACGGCGACCAGCAGGACGGCGTTCACGGCGACACTCACCGAATAGCCGACTCGTCTGTTCCGTGCCTCGACCCGACGGTCCGACAACGACTTCGAGGTGGTCACGGCTGCTCCGAGGGTTCGACGACGCCGGCACCTCTCATCGTCGTCGCGACCTCGGCGCCGAACCTGAGTCGAAGGTCATCGCGGGCCGTCCAAAGGTCCCGCGACCGCGGTACTCAGCCGGAGGCGAAGCTCCAGATGAGAAGCGCGATCCACGCGATGGTGCCGAGGATGTTCACGCCGAGTGCCGTCATCAGCAGGGCGCCGCGCTCTCCCTCCGCCCGGTTGATGCCGATCACGGTGACGGCCATGCCGACGATCGTGCCGAGACAGATCGGGAATCCGAGGATGCCGAGGATCAGTCCCACCAGACCATAGGTGTTGATGCCCGACGATGATGCCGGAACGGGCTGCGCCGCAGCAGGACCGACGGGCGGATAACCGGGTTGTCGCCCGGGCGGGTAGGGCGGCTGGGGTTGTGGGTACATCGGCTGCGGTGGCGCATACACCGGCTGGGGCGGTGCCACCGGCTGCGCGGCGGTGATACCGGCCGGGGCACGGTGGAGTTGCGACCACTGTTCGGGCCGGAGATCGGCCGGGCCGACGGCGCCGAAGACGACGCCCGGATGGGCGACGACGCCGGGACGCAGGTCGAGTCCGTGCAGAGTGCCCGCCGCCGGGGCGTCGACCGTCAACCGGCCCGACGGTGAGTCGAGCGTCGCCAGCGGCTCCCCCGCGCGCACGACCTGACCGCTGCGGGCGAGGACACCGGAGACGACGGCGCCGGGCGGGACGGTCGGGAACGCGATCCGGCGTGCGGAGGCGTCGACCGCGGCCGCCGGCATCGGCGGATCGGCGGGACGGGCCGCGTATTGCTGGGCCCCGGCGGCGTCGTGGACGTCGACGTTGGTCGATCGCAGCAGGCCACCCTGGGCGACCACGACCTTGGGGTCGCCGATCCGGGCCACACGACCCACCGACGACAGGGCCGACTGCAGCATCGGGATACTGCTGGTCCCGCCGGTGACGTAGACGATGACCGGCCCCTTCGGTCCGGTACCGGCGGCATCGGCGCGGGCGATGGCGTCGCGGGTCAGTTCGACGGCGCGTTCCACGAACGGCGCGATCATCGACTCGAACTCGCGGCGGGTCAGCAGCAGCGTGTGCCCGGTGCCGGGCAGTTCGATGACGGCCTGCGCGGTGTCGGAGAGGGCTTCCTTGGCGGAACGGACATGATCGGCGAGGGCGATGGCGGCGGCCGGGGCGCGAAGGCGGGCCGGGAGATCGGGGTCGATCTCGGCGGCTTCCTCGAGCACCCACCGCGTCATGCGGGCATCGAGGTCGCGGCCGCCGAGGTTGTTGTCGCCGCCGGATCCGGTGACGGTGAAACCGTCGGCCCCGGCGCGGATGAGGACGGCGACATCGCAGGTACCGGCGCCGAAGTCGAAGACACACATCCGCTCGTCGCCCGTGACGTCGTGTCCGCGGTAGACGTAATACCAAGCGGCGGCCAGGGACTCCGAAGCGATGCGCAACCGGTCGGCGGAGATGCCCGCGCGCTCGGCGGCGCGGCGGAGCACACCCTTGCGGCGTTCGCTCCACTTGTCGGGGTGGGTCAGGATGATCGAGTCGAACTCGGGGAGTCCGCTGTGGCGCAGCGCAGTTCGGTGCACGTGCCGCAGGACCGCGCCGATGAGGTCCTCGATCGGCCAGAACCGGTCGCCGAGTTCGACCTCGCCCTCGTCGATCCGCGACTTCGGCGAGTCCTCGTAGGCGTCGGGTGCCTGCACGCGGCGATGCACGGCGTCGTGCCCGACGACGATCCCGGCGTCGTCGGCGAAGACCGCGGACGGCATCGCGGGACCGCCGGCCCCCAGCGGCACGATGACCGGTTCGGCCAGCCCGACGCGGTACGCGGCCGCGGTGTTGCTCGTACCGAAGTCGATACACAGTCGACGGCGGCTCTCCTGCGTCACCTGACCACCTCCCACCATCCGCCCTGGGGCACATGGTTACACAACCGACCGGCGTTCATCCGGTGGGCGCCCGAAGAACTCGGGCGATCGCTTTGCGGACGTTGTCGACCGCCACGATCTGGGTGCGCAGATCGGCAGCGGTCCGCTCCCGGTCGGCAGCCGATTTCTTGGCCTCGACCGCGGCGTCGTTGAGGATCTTCGTCGACTCGGCGAGGAGTCGTTCGAGCAGTTCGTCGTAGGCGATCTGCAGGTCGGCGCTCGCATCCGACTTGATCGACTGCAGTTGCGACCGGACGTCGGCCTTCATGTCGTTGACCGCCTTGGTCAGCCACTTCCGGTGGTTCTCCTTGCCGACCTTCGACGCCCGGAAGCCGACCACCACACCGGCCCACACCGGCACGGCCACCACGTTGACCACCGGGATGATGGCCAGCGGGCCACCGGCGGCGACGATCGACAGCAACACCGGGTCGACCATGTTCTTCCACGGCGAGATCTTCTCCTGCTCCCGCAGCTTGAGGTCAGACACGTTGCCGGAGATCCGGTCGACGAGTTCGCCGGAGATGGTGGCGTCGGCGAAGAGGTTGTCGGCGATCCGCTCGATCCCGGCGACGAAGAATGCGCTGACCTCGCGGGCCGCGGCCTCGAGGTCGACGGTCATCTGACCGATCAGTTCCTGTCCGGCGCGGTGGGGTTCGTAGAAGCGAAGCTTGTCGATGCGCGTCGACCACTGGCCGAGGAGTTTGTCGAAGCGGTCGCGGATCAGGTCCTCGGTCTGCAACGACGCGGCGGTGATGTCCTGGTTGAGCCGGGCGCGCCACTCGCGTCGGCGATCCTTGAGGCGCTGCAGGCGATCTCGTTCGGCCTCGATGTCGGCGCGTTCGGCGGGGGTCGCGGTGGCGGCCTTCATCTCCAGGACGAGCCGTTTGCGGACGTCGTCGAGTCCTGCGAAGGTCAGTTGCAGCGCATTGCGTTCCGGCGACGCAGCACCCTCGGCGACCAGCGGGGTGAGTGCGTCGACGAGTTCGGGGACGCCCGACGCGGCGAGGGCGCGGGCGCCGCGTTCGGGGTCGGTGATGGCGGCGGCCTGTTCGGCGATGCGGTTGGAGATGCCTATGATCGGGATGTGTGCGAACCGAGGGGCGTTGGCGCCGATCAGTTTCCGGTTCTCGGCGACGATGGTGCGCCACTGCCGCATCACCAGATCGGTCTTGGTGACCACCAGGACCACCGAGGCGACCTCCTCGCTGACGCTGGACAGGAAGGCGAGTTCGGGGGCCGACAGCGGGGCCGTCGCGTCGCATACCATCACGAGCACCGATGCGCCGCGGGCCGCGCTGACCGCGGCTTCGACGTGTTCGGGGACCAGCGATCCGACGCCCGGGGTGTCGACGATGGTGACTCCCGGGAGTAGTGGCGAGTCGATGGCGACGCGAGCCGAGACCGGCGGCACGAGAACGGAATCCACCGAGGCGCCGGGGGCGAGACGTTCGGCGGGCACCCCCGCGGCGTAGTGGCCGCCGACGGTGATCCAGTCGGCGAGGTCGGCGACCGGGATGCGATGTGTGGCACCGGGGAACTCGATGAGCGCCGAACCGACGGGGAGGTCGTCGGTCGCGGGGGTGAACCGGACGTAGACCGAGGTGGTGATCTCGGTGTCGACCGGAGCCAGTCCGCTCACGCCGACAAGGGTGTTGACCAGCGAACTCTTGCCGCGGCTGACCTCGCCGATCACCACGATGGTGCCCTGCGGCGCGGGCCGGTCCCGCACGCGGAGAGCGCGGTCGGCGATGGCGTCCTCGCCGTGCTTGCGCAACATGTCGACGGCGGCTCGCAGCGTGTCATCGGGGGTGGGGGCAACCGACTTGCTCACGCGGTCCACCGCCCACGGCGCACCAGCTGATAGGTCTGTTCGAGCACCAGCAACGCCTCCTTCTCGGCCGACGTCGCGGCGAAGGCGCGTCGCGTGCGGCAGTCGGTGGCGCGTTCCTTGGCGGCGTCGGCGATCTGCGGTGGCGCGGCGTCGGGCGGCAGCGACAACAGCAGGCGCACATCGCGACTCGCGACGACGAGGTTCAACTCGCCGATGAGGTCACTGTCGGGTTGCCAGCGGGCGAGCGCCTCGAGGGCGGCGACCTCGCGCAGCCGGTGCAGCTCGGGCGCGGTCTCGGCCTCCTCGATCGCCTCCAGGAAGACGTCGCGTCGCGCGCTGCGATACGCGGCTTCGCGGAGTTCGGCCAGTACGGTGCGGGCCTTGAGGACGTCACCGACCGCGAGGAAGCGCCGTCCGATCGCGAGGCGCAGTTCGTCGATGCCCGAGACCCGGTGCAGCCACTCGCAATACGCTCGCGCACCCTGGCGGGCGGCGTCGGCCCCGGCATCCATGGCGTAGGTACCGACCAGTTCCTCCAGTCGTCCGAGCAGGTCGACGTCGAGTCCCGGTGGTGGCGGTGCGGCGCCGTCGAGGAAGGTCAGCAGCTCCCAGGGTTCGAGGAGTCCACGTCGGGAGATCTGTGCGGTCTCGCGTTCGGTGACCCCGCAGACCCCGGCCTCGGCCATGAGCCCCGACACCGCGACCACGGCACCCGCGATCGCCGGGAAGCGGCGCCAGACGCGTCGGGCGATCTCCTGCGCCTTGAGCATCGGGTTGTCGGCGGCGATGAGGTCGGCGTGGGAGATCACCAGGATCGTGTTCTGCGCCGACGCCCCGGCGTCGGAGAGGAATTGCACCTCGTCGGCCTTGGGACCCGCGGCGTCATCGAGCAGGAAGAGGATGACGTCGGGTCGTGGGAGGCGGCCCTCGCCGGAGAAGACGCGGCGGGTGGCGATCTCGGCGGTGTCGGTGAAGCCGGACAGCCCGGGGGTGTCGATGACGCGGAACCGCTCGCGGAGCAGGCGGGACGGGGTGTACACGACGGCGTGGTCGATGTCCTCCGGTGTGCGCCCGAGATCGCCGCGCATGGTTCCGGGGATCTCGGTGACGGTGCCGTCGAGGCCGACGACCTCGACGCGCTGCGGGTTGCCCTCGGTGTAGAGGGCGGCGACCTTGGTGCACTCGGCACGGTCGGTGGGTGCGACACGGTCGCCGACGAGTGCGTTCAGAAGCGTCGACTTGCCGGCGCTGACACGTCCGACGAGCGCGACGGTGAGCGGATTCGCCAGTTGCGCACGCAGGGAACCGATCAGCGTGGGATCGGGCGCGAGCGGGGTTACCTCGTCGAGCAACTGCTCCACGCGACCCCGCACGGTCCTGTATTGCTCCACTGATCGGTCCTCCAGTTCACGGACATCGCCTCGTGACGTTGCGTCGTATCGTCGGCGCCGGGAACATTTCCGCGTCGTCGACACTCCTAATCACGTGACGAGAATTGTCCACGACCGTCGACGCCCTGACAGTCGGCCGGATGACGGTATCCGGGCCGGCGCCGCACCCGTCACAGATTCGAGCAGGAGCCGAACACGATGACCGACAACGACACCAGCTGGGACGGCCCCCTCGACGGGGACGACTTCGAGTCCTGGGTGCGCGAGAGCGACCCGCCGAGCGGGCTGGCCGTACCGGCTGCGACCTGGGATTCCGCGGTCGAGAACGCCTTTGACCCATCTCACGAACTGACCGAGGACCTCACCGTTGCGCCCGGCCCGGATGTTCTCGACGAGGGATCTGCCGACGTGCCCGAACTCGTCGGGTTCACCAGTGATCACGACGACGATCTCGGTCCGGGCCCCGACGACACCTTCGACACCCCAGACGTTTTCGGCAGCGACGACGACGTCAGCGACGCGTCATTCGGTGAATCGACTTTCGACGACTCGACCCTCGGCGACGACTTCTGAGGATGGACACTTCTAAGGTGTATTCGTTGACCGACGAATCCGAATCGGGCGCAGACCTTCTCGAACGTGCGCGCTCCGGCGATCAGCGGGCCTTCGCCATGCTCGTCGAGCAGCATCGGGATCGGTTGTGGGCCATCTGTTTGCGCATCACCGGCAACCAGCACGACGCCGAGGACGCTCTTCAGGACGCACTGGTCGCCGCGTGGCGCGCGATCGGCAGCTTCCGGGGCGACGCCCAATTGTCGACGTGGCTGTACCGGATCGGATCGAATGCGGCACTCGCGCGTATCCGCAAACGATCCGACGCCGACGACATCGACGACCACGACCCGGTGAGTTCCCTCGACGTCGCACAGCAGGTCGTCGTCTCCGACCGCATCCAGGAGGCGTTGTCCCAGGTCCCGGACGCCTACCGGGCCACCTTCGTGCTGCGGGTCTACGGCGAGCTGAGCTACTCCGAGATCGCCGAGGCACAAGGCATCGGCCTGCAGACCGTTCGCAGCCGCATCTCGCGCGCGCGGTCCATCCTCTCGGAGTTGCTCGCAGACCTGCGTTAGCAGTCGTTGCGTCTTGTTAACGGATTGCGTTCTGCCGAGCGCTGTTTCAGCCAGTCGAATTATGGGCGGCCACTCGTCACGCGGTTACGCTCATCCTCGTGCTCAACCGGCGGCCCAGATCATCTCATCGGATGACCGACTCCGCCCAGGGAACAAACACCGCCCGGTTCCTCTCCAAGTAACCAGAGCACGAACAACCACCACCCACAGGATTCCCTGGAAGGAAACCCCATGAGCGAGATCCCCGCAGACGCAGTACTCGTCGACACCGACGGTGACGGCACCATCGACGCCGCCCTGACCGACGTGGACGGCGACGGCGTCACCGATGCCGTCCTCGACACCGACGGTGACGGCCAGGCCGATTCCATCGCCTACGACACCGACGCCGACGGCGAGATCGACGTCATCGAGGCCGACACCGATGGGGACGGCTACACCGACCTCGCGGTCGCCGACACCGACGGCGACGGAACCTTCGACACCGCCGTCGACGACGAGGGCAATGTCGAGGTCGGCGACTTCGGCAGCATCGACGGCGGCGACGCGGTCTGACAGTCCACTCCTTCGAGAAATCCCGGTCGCGCATCGCGGCCGGGGTTTCGCCCTTTCTAGACTGTCCGAGTGCGCACCGACCCGAGCAAACTGGCCGACCCCGATCGCGGAAACATCGGATCCCTGGAGTTCGCCATACCGGTGTGGGCGACTGCGACCGCGTTGGTGCTCGTCCTGATCGTGGCCTGGCTCTTCGGTTCCGTCGCGAAGTGGCTGCTGCGCCGACGGGCACGGCTGAACACGACCACATGCATGGTGCTCTCGATCGTCGGCACCGCCGTCGGCCTGTTCATCGCCGGCGCCGTCGACCACCGCATGGACATCTGGAGTCCGGTGACCATCGTGCTCGGACTGGTCAGTTCGATCGTCGCGGTCGGCGCCTACGCGTTGATCGCGGCTCGGCTGCAGACCCCGACCGACATCTCGGTCGCCGAACTCCTGGAGTCCGGGGAATCCGAACGGGTCGAGTTCAAGTCGACCGCCCGCATGAACCTGCGCACCAAGCAGCGCGACCCCTCGCTCGAGGCGGTGATCGTCAAGACGGTGGCCGCAATCCTCAACTCCGACGGCGGCAACCTGCTGATCGGTGTGGACGACGACGGCACTCCCCTGGGTCTCGACGCCGATTTCACCCTGCTCCGCCAGCCCGACGCCGACCGGTTCGAACTGTGGTTGCGGGACCTCCTCACCACGATGCTCGGACAGAGCACCGCCGCCGAGGTGGGCATCTCCTTCGAGAAGGTTCCGCGCCCCGCCGGGGATGCCGACGCCGACTGCCCGGCCGAGGTCCTGGTGTGCCGGGTGGAGTGCACCCCGTCGCCCCGCCCGGTCTATCTGCGGGGCACGAAGAACAACGCCGTACCCGAATTCTGGGTACGCGCAGGCAACTCCAGCCGGCAGCTCAGCGTCGACCAGGCCGCCGAATACGTCATGTACCGCTGGCCGCTCGGCGTCGGACGCGCGGTGGCAGCGCAGGTCCAGGCGGCCGTGCGGTTCTCGGCGGTCTGACCCGTCGCACCCCGCGGGTGACGTGAAAAACTCGTCCATCTGAGCCACTTCGGAGGGCAATGTTCCCCTTGGAGCGCGTGAGATGGACGCGAATTTCCCGTTCGGGAAACCTCTTCGCCTCTGCATGCGTCCAAAGCTGTATGACTTCGGACTCTGGCGTCTACACGCTCAAGGAACTGGCGGCCATGGGCTGGTCACCTGACGACATCAAGCGCGGCCGTCAGTCGGAAACGCTGATCCCGGTGGCGCGTGGGTGGGTTCGGTCGGCGACCGCCGACCCCCGGGTGGTCGCCGCAGTGAAAGCAGGTGGCGCGCTGTCGTGCGTGGGAGCGCTGCGATTTCACCAAGCGCACGATTCGAGTGGGATCTGGGTTCCGCCCGAGCACAACGAGACCCACGTCCGACGGAGTAAGCACATGAAGGGCAAGCCCCGCCCCAGCGGCCCCTTTCGATGGTGTCAGGGCTACGGCCAGCCGCTACCCGTCGTCACCGCCGTCGACTCGATCCCGCTCGCCCTCAACTGCGCGGCACGATGTCTCACGCCCGAAGAATGGATCGCGACCGTCGACTCCGTCCTCAATACGACCGAATGGACCATCCCCGACATCCAGGCCGAGATGGGTCGCGTGGCCAAAGCCGTGACCGGGATGTTCGCCCGGTGCGATGACCGCTCCCAATCCGGAACCGAATCGATCGCCAGGCTCCGCCTGATCGCCGCAGGTTTCGAGGTGCAGGTGCAGCCCGGTATCGGCACGCACGAGCACGCGGACCTGCGTGTCGGCGCACTCCTGATCGAATGCGACGGTCGGGCGTATCACTCCGATGCGGAGGCGTTCCGCAACGACCGCCGACGCGATCGGATGACGATGATCGACCGGTGGATGACCATGCGCCTGACCTACGACGACGTCCTCTACAACTGGGAAGAAGTACTCGAAGACATTCGTGCGGTCACGCGAAGCGACCGGCACCGCATCCGCCGGGACAACGACCCGCGCCGACGCGAGAACTCATCCATCTGAACACCACCGAAGGGCATAACGCCCTTCGACCGCGCTGACGAGGACGAGATTTCCACCGATCCGAGAGCTGTGACAGAAAGAGGACCGAAATCGTCCGCAATGCCTGGGATCGTGGTGTCACACCGAAAGACCACAACATTCAGGAGGAACCGTGAACTGGACACTCGAACTCGTCATCCTGCCGGTCAG
>NZ_JALPSY010000031.1:0-71559 GCF_023218005.1 Gordonia sp. C13 | reverse complement strand
GGCGGGAAATCGTGAGCGTGTACGGAGATCCTGAGCGCCCCGCGTTCTCAGCCCAACAACCCGACCACGTACTCACCGATCGCCAGGCATGAGGTGATCCCCGGCGACTCGATGCCGAACAGATTGACCAGCCCGGCGACGCCGTGTGTGGCCGGCCCGTGGATGACGAAGTCGGCGCCCGCCTCGCCCCGGCCGCTGGTCTTGGGCCGGATGCCCGCGTACGCGGGAGTCAGTGTCCCCGAGGGTAATCCGGGCCAGTAGCGGCGGATCGAGGTCTCGAAGTCGGTCAGGCGTGTCTCGTCGACCGAGTAGTCGAGCTCCCCGCCGTCGGACCCGCTGTCCAACCACTCCACGTCGGGCCCGAACCGTGCCGCCCCGGCGAGGTCCATGGTGAAGTGCACGCCCAGACCGCCATCGACAGGTACCGGGTAGACCAGGTGCTCGAATGGTGATCGGGCACCGGACAATCCGAAGTAGTTGCCCTTCGCCAGGTGTCGCGGTGGGATCGGAGCGTCGAACCCGTCCAGGGAGCGGGCAACGTCCCACGCACCCAATCCGGCGCAGTTCACAAAAACACGCGCCGACGCCGATCCGCCCTCAGCGGTGTCGACGGTGACTCCACCGCCGTCGACGCGCCCGCCGATCACCTTGCTGCGCAACGCCACTGCGCCACCAGAGGACTCGAGGTCGCGTCGCAGCGCCCGGACCACCCCGTCGACGTCGACGATCCCGGTCGACGGTGACAGCAGTGCCGCCACGCCGTGCACGTCTGGTTCCAACTCATGGAGTTCGACGCTGCCGATCCGTCGCAGGTCGTCGACACCATTCGCGTGCCCGTGCCGGAGCAGAACATCGAGCCGGTCGGTCTGGGCGTCGTCGGTGGCCACGATCAGCTTTCCGGGACGACGCCACGAAACGCCGTGCTCGTCGCAGTATCGGGTGAGGAGTTCGCGTCCCTGCACGCACAACCGAGCCTTCAAGCTGCCTTCGGGATAGTAGATACCGGCGTGGATGACCTCCGAACTCCGCGACGTGGTCTGCGTACCGACCGCGTCGGCGGCCTCGAGGACGATGACCTCACGCCCCGTCGACGCCAGCGCACGGGCCACGGCCAGACCCACGATCCCGCCGCCGACCACCAGGCAATCGGTTCGTTCCACCGGGTTCTCCCTTCTCGTCGCGGATCAATCATCCCGGTACGAGTCACGTTCTCGGGCACACTGGGCTGATGCGGCACTCTGATGTTCTCGCGATCGTGCAGGCCGGTGGGCGTGGTTCCCGGATGGAGGTGCTGACCGATCGGCGGGCCAAACCGGCGTTGCCGTTCGCGGGGAACTATCAGCTCATCGACTTCCCGCTGTCCAACCTGCACCACAGTCACGTCGACGACGTCTGGCTGTGCGTCCAGTACGAGGCGGAGACGTTGACCCAGCTGGTCGCCGGTGGGCGCCCCTGGGACCTCGACCGCACCAGCGGCGGGCTGCGGATCGTCATGCCCGAGCAGACCGACGCACCCGAGACCGAGGACGGTTTCGCCACCGGCAACGCCGACCTGCTCTACCGGATCCGCGACCGCATCGCCGAACACGGTCCGGCCGAGGTGATCGTCATGAGCGCCGACCACGTCTACGACTTCGACTTCCGCGACGCGCTCGCCACCCACCGCAGCCGCGGTGCGGAATGCACCGTCGTCACCACGACCTGTTCGCTGGAGGAGGCATCCCAGCACGCCACCGTCACCTCCCGGCGCGACGGCACCGTCCGCGAGTTCCGCTACAAACCCGACCGGGCGACGACCCGCACGATCGCCACCGAGATCTTCATCTACGACCCGCAGGTACTCATCGAAGGACTCGAGAGCCTGGCGCGCGAGACGACGGTGGGTACGGCCAAGGACGACACCGGCCTCGGCGACTTCGGCGAACACCTCGTGCCGTGGTTCATCGACCGCGGGAAGACGGTCGCGCACGCGATGCAGGGGTACTGGATCGATGCTGGGCGCCCGGAGACCTACCTGCAGGCCCACCGAGACCTGATCGACGGCCAGATCGACGTCTTCCGCGCCGAGCGACCGGTCCTGACGAACCAGCCGCAACGCGCCGCAGCCCGTATCGAAGCCGGGGCCGTCGTCGAGGACAGCCTCGTCAGCAGCGGCGCCCACGTGCGCGGAACCGTTCGACGCAGCGTCCTCGGACCGGGCGTCGTCGTCGAGAAGGGGGCCACCGTCGTCGACTCGGTCATCTTCGGTGACACCGTCATCGGCGCCGGCGCGACCGTCGCCTGGTCGATCCTCGACGAACGCGTCCGAGTGGGGCCGCGGGCCACGATCGGTGGCCATCCCCGAACCCGGCCGGTGCCTACCGAGAAGATCACCCTCATTGGGATGGACACCCAGATCCAGCGGGGGGCCAAAGTGCCCCTCGGCGACCGCGTCGAATGTCACCGTCGCATTCGCTGACTGATAGCGTCGCGCGGGTGATCGAGACCGCGTGTACCTGGCGAGACCACGACCCGGATCCGGCGACCCGCGCCGAACTCACCCGCCTCATCGAGGCGGCCGAATCCGGAGATGCGGCGGCCGCCGCCGATCTCGACTCCCGATTCCGCGGCCCACTGACCTTCGGTACCGCCGGACTGCGCGGCGAGGTCGGGGCAGGGGAGACCCGTATGAACGTCGCGGTCGTCACCCGCGCCACGTACGGCCTCGGCAGCTACCTCATCGACACCGTCGGACCCGACGCGCACATCGTCGTCGGCTGCGATGCCCGGTACGGTTCCGATGCCTTTCTCGATGCCACCGCTGAAGTCCTTGCCGCACAGGGCCTCACCGTCCTGACGCTTCCACGTCAGCTGCCGACACCGGTGACCGCCTACGCGACCCGCGCGCTCGACTGCGACGCAGGGGTGATGATCACCGCATCGCACAATCCGCCCGCCGACAACGGCTACAAGGTGTACCTCGGTGGCCGCGCCACCGACGCCGCCGGTCGTGGCGTCCAGATCGTCCCGCCCGCCGACGAACAGATTGCGGCCTTCATCGACGCAGCTCCGCCGGCCGACGAGATCGCCCGCGACGGAACCTCCGTCATGGCCCTCGATGATGCAACGGTCGACGCCTATATCGCCCGAGCCGCCGGACTCCGACCCGGCACCGACCCGAGCCCGGTGCGCGTCGTCCTGACCCCGATGCACGGGGTGGGCGGTGCGACGGCGCTGTCGGTGCTGAACGCCGCGGGTGTCACCGACGTCCACGTCGTCGACGAACAGTTCTCCCCGGACCCGGATTTCCCGACCGTCGCCTTCCCGAACCCGGAGGAACCCGGAGCCCTCGACCGCGCGCTCGACCTCGCCCGCGACGTCGACGCGCATGTGCTGATCGCCCTCGACCCGGACGCCGACCGCTGTTCGGTGGCCACCCCCACCCGCGACGGCTGGCGGCAGCTCACCGGCGACGAGATCGGCTGGCTGCTGGGCGAACAGGCTGCCCGCGACAACGACCGCAGCGGCGACACACTGGCCTGCTCGATCGTGTCGAGCCGACTTCTGGGGAGGATCGCCGCCCACCACGGTCTGCGATTCGCCGCGACCCTCACCGGCTTCAAATGGATTGCCCGGACACCCTATCTACGGTTCGGCTACGAGGAGGCCATCGGGTACTGCACCGACCCGGAGGCCGCGCGTGACAAGGACGGGATCTCCGCGATGGTCCGCGTCATCAGCCTCGTAGAAGAACTTGCAACCGATGGCCGCACACTCGCCGATCTGCTCGACGACCTCGCACGACGCCACGGCCTCCACGCAACGGCTCCACTGACGATCCGCGTCGACGACCTCGCCGAGATCGGACAGATGATGTCCCGGTTGCGCTCGACGCAGATCGAGACGCTGGCCGGTTCCGAAGTCGTCGAGGTCCTCGATCTCGCCGCGGGTTCCGCCGACCTTCCGCCCACCGACGCACTCGTGCTGCGCACGGCCGCCGACGATCGGGTCATCGTGCGGCCGTCGGGAACCGAACCGAAGCTGAAGTGCTACCTCGAAGTCGTCCTCGATTGTGCGGATGGCGAGGTCCCGCACGACCGTGCCGCCGGACGACTGGAAGCGATCAGCGCGGACATCGCAGCACTTCTCCGTGGCTGAGCTCCCTCCGTGTCTGATCCGAAAGAACGCGGACGCGACGCCCCCTCCGCTGTCTGAGGTGCGAGGAGCGTTAGCGACGAGCCACGAAGACCTGGTGACCGTCCCCGATAGCCGGCCCACACCCGAATCCGGAGCCTACGATCAACCCCGTGGCCCGTTCTGATTCCGATCAGCGTTTGCGTGACCTGATCCTGCTCCGCCAGGTCCGTGACCGGATCGACCGTGAGTACGCGCAGCCGCTCGACGTCGAAGCTCTCGCGCGGGGCGTCAACATGTCGGCCGGGCATCTGAGCCGGAAGTTCCGCCAGACCTATGGCGAGTCGCCGTACTCCTACCTGATGACCCGCCGCATCGAGCGCGCGATGACCCTGTTGCGCCGGGGCGACCTCAGCGTCACCGAAGTGTGTTTCGAGGTCGGCTGCCAGTCGCTCGGTACGTTCAGCACACGATTTACCGAACTGGTCGGGGTACCACCAACCGTCTATCGCGAGCAGTCCGCCGACGCCACCGACGGGATCCCGGCGTGCATGGCCAAGAACATCACCAGACCGATCAGGAATCGAGAAGCACAGCGGGGGTGAGGATGCCTAGCCTGACATTCATGAACATCAGCATCCAGTACGCATTCCTCCCGCACACCGATGGCGAAGCGGCCCTCGGCTTCTACCGCGACATCCTCGGCTTCGAAGTCCGCAAGGACGTCGGCTACGAGGGCATGCGATGGCTGACGGTCGGCCCGCCGAATCAGCCGGGCACGTCGATCGTGCTGTACCCGCCGGCTGCCGAACCGGGCATCACCGATGCCGAACGCCAGACCATCCTCGAGCTGATCGCCAAGGGCAGCTACGGCGCGCTCACCCTGGCCACCGAGGACCTCGACGGCCTGTTCGAGAAGCTCCAGGCCAGCGGCGTCGACATCGTCCAGGAGCCGATGGACCAGCCCTACGGTGTCCGCGACGCCGCGGTGCGCGATCCTTCGGGCAACCTGATCCGCATCGACCAGGCGGCCTGAAGGTGTGCGGCGCCGGTCGATTGCCGCCACCCGAAGCGCTCGACGGGGTAGTTGCCGAATCACCGATGACTCTCCTGGTTGGATCGAGTCAGACCAGTTCGACCACGGAAATCCTGCCCGCACAAGACGATGGCTGCGCTCCGAGACGCGCCGCCGTGATGGAGACACGATGAGCCCTGCCTCGCGCACGAAGTCGACGCCCCGGTCTGCCCCGGTCGCCGACTACGACACCCATCCCGCCGACACCCATGACCGCATCCGGGTACACGGGGCCCGCGAGAACAACCTCAAGAACGTCGACGTCGAGCTGCCCAAACGTCGGCTCACGGTGTTCACCGGAGTGTCGGGTTCCGGCAAGAGTTCTCTGGTCTTCAGCACGATCGCCGCCGAATCCCAGCGCCTCATCAACGAGACCTACAGCGCGTTCGTGCAGGGCTTCATGCCGTCCATGGCCCGGCCCGACGTCGACGTCCTCGAAGGTCTCACGACGGCGATCATCGTCGATCAGGAACGCATGGGCGTCAACGTTCGGTCGACGGTCGGCACCGCCACCGACGCGAACGCGATGCTACGAATCCTGTTCAGCCGCTTGGGTAAGCCGCATATCGGTTCGCCGCAGGCATTCTCGTTCAACGTGGCGTCGATCAGTGGTGCGGGCGCGGTCACCGTCGAGAAGGGCGGCCAGAAGACCAAGGAGCGCCGCAGCTTCTCGATCACCGGCGGCATGTGTCCGCGGTGTGAGGGGCGCGGCGAGGTCTCCGACTTCGACCTCACCGCGCTCTACGACGCGTCCAAGTCGCTCAACGAGGGCGCGCTGACGATCCCTGGCTACACCATGGACGGCTGGTACGGGCGGATCTATCGCGGCTGCGGCTTCTTCGATCCCGACAAGCCGATCGCCAAGTACACCAAGAAGCAACTCAACGACCTGCTTTACAAGGAGCCGACACGGATCAAGGTCGATGGCATCAACGTCACCTTCGAGGGTCTGATCCCCAAGATCCAGAAGTCGATGCTGAGCAAGGACCGCGAGGCGATGCAGCCGCATATCCGCGCCTTCGTCGACCGCGCCATCACCTTCCAGACCTGCCCGGACTGCGAGGGGACCCGACTCACCGCCGAGGCCCGGTCGTCGAAGATCAACGGCATCTCCATCGCCGACGCCTGCTCGATGCAGATCAGCGATCTGGCCCAGTGGGTCGCCGAACTCGACGAGCCGCCGGCTGCGCCACTGATCAAATCGCTCCGCGAACATCTCGACGCCTTCGTCGACATCGGTCTCGGCTACCTGTCACTCGACCGCCCGGCCGGAACCCTGTCCGGCGGTGAAGCCCAGCGCACCAAGCTGATCCGACATCTCGGATCGTCGCTCACCGACGTCACCTACGTGTTCGACGAGCCGTCGATCGGTCTCCACCCCCACGACATCCAGCGCATGAACGACCTCCTCCGCGCGCTGCGGGACAAGGGGAACACGGTGCTGGTCGTCGAACACAAGCCCGAGGTCATCGCCATCGCCGACCGCGTCGTCGACCTCGGTCCGCGAGCCGGCACCGACGGCGGTGAGATCGTCTTCGAGGGCACGGTCGAGGAACTGCGTTCCGCCGATACTCTCACCGGACGTCACCTCGACGACCGCGCGTCGGTCAAGGCCGAGGTCCGCACGCCCAGCGGCGCTCTCGAGGTCCGCGGCGCAGACAAGCACAACCTGCAGAACGTCGACGTCGACATCCCGCTCGGCGTCCTGGTTGTACTCACCGGTGTCGCCGGTTCGGGCAAGTCCTCGTTGATCAACTCGTCGGTCGCCAACGCCGAGGGCGTGGTCTCGATCGATCAGACCGCGATCAAGGGTTCCCGACGCTCGAACCCGGCCACCTACACCGGACTACTCGAACCGATCCGCAAGGCCTTCGCCAAGGCCAACGGGGTCAAGCCCGCTCTGTTCAGCGCCAACTCGGAGGGCGCCTGCCCGAACTGCAACGGTGCCGGCGTCGTGTACTCCGACCTCGCGATGATGGCCGGGGTTGCGGCCCCATGCGAGGTGTGCGAGGGCAAGCGTTTTCAGTCGGAGGTGCTCGAGTACACGCTCGGTGGGCGCAACATCAGCGAGGTCCTTGAGATGTCGGTGGCGCAGGCCGAGGCCTTTTTCGCCGACGGTGACGCCAAACTGCCTGCGGCGCACAAGATCCTCCTCCGCATGGTCGACGTCGGCCTCGGCTACATCAAGGTCGGTCAGCCGCTCACGACGCTGTCCGGTGGCGAACGCCAGCGTCTGAAGCTGGCGACGCACATGGGGGAGAAGGGTGACGTGTACATCCTCGACGAGCCCACGACCGGCTTGCACCTCGCCGACGTGGAACAACTTCTCGGACTGCTCGACCGACTCGTCGACTCGGGTAAGTCGGTGATTGTCATCGAGCATCACCAGGCGGTCATGGCGCACGCGGACTGGATCATCGACCTGGGCCCGGGCGCCGGCCACGACGGCGGTCGGATCGTCTTCGAGGGAACGCCGGCCGACATCGTCGCCGACCGGTCGACGCTGACGGGGCAGCATCTGGCCGAGTACGTCGGCAAGTGAGGTGCCCGTGTTCCGTTCCTGCTCAGCGCACTGGAGTAGGAACGGAACACGTCCCTCGGCGTGTTTCACACTGTGGACTTGTCAAAGAACGACTGCGGTCCCGGCTCGGTGCTCAAGTGTCGGGTGCGGAAGGTGCTATGCGAAAGCTGTTGTCATGCGGCGTCGTCGAGGCGCATGGTGCGGCGGTTGTAGGCAGGGCGGGGTCGGCGCTGCGGATCGATCTCGACGGGCGGCACGAGCCACGGATGCCGATCGAATCCCATGACGACGTCCCACCCGTGGTGATGAACCTGGGTATGGCAGCGCTGACACAACAGGCAACCGTTGTCGAGGTCGGTGGCCCCGCCATCGCTCCAGTGCTGGACGTGGTGCACCTGCGTATGGGAAGGCGGTGCACCGCATTTGATGCAGAACTCGTCGCGGACGATGATCGCCCTTCTCAGATGGGCCGGGAACAGGCGCTGCTCGCGGCCCATCTGTAGTGGCACGGTCTCGGCGTCGATGACGATCTCGGAAACGGAGCCGTCGCAGGCCAGCTGTCTCGCGGTTGCGTGGGTGACCGTTCCTGTCCACGGCAGCGCCGCGGGATCTTCGCCGTGAGCAGGAACTGTCAGCACGATCTGGGTGCGGGGCGCGCCGGCGCTGTCGATAGACGCACCGAGAGCTGCTTGGTCGAGGAGTAGCTCGAGAGCATCGGCCCGACGCTGCTCCGCCGATCGTCGATCGTCCGCTCCATCCGGCTCCGGCCGAGGAGCCGCGCGCTCATCGATCATCGCTGCGAACTTCTCACCGATCACCTGGGTGACATTGGCGCGAATGTCGATCCGAGAGTCGTCCGTCACGCTGTGATGAAGCGTGTTCAACGATCGATCGTCGGATGCCAGAACGCCCGTGTCCACGGGCTCGGCGACTTCGTTGCCGATCCGTCGGGCGCAGGTCTGGACCTCGGCGGGCGTCGCTCCCGACAGAGCCTGACTGATGAGCTGGGACTCGAATCCGGCCCGGTCAGCGTCGGAGAGGCCTTCAGGGGAGCGTTTCTCGATGAGTGCGATACCGCCGACGACAGCATCGACGACCTCGACGGACAGTCGGCCTTCCGCGGCGTGACCGATCAACTGGTCCAATTGCCCCCACCCTGTCAGCACGCGCATCACCCGAGAAGCCATGGATGGCGGGAAGCCCATCTCGATCAGCAGCTTCTTCGTGGTGGATCCGGCTCTCTCAGCCACATTCAACCGATCGAGTTGCGCTGTGTAACAGAGGATCATGTGATCGACGACATTCCGCAGCAGTCGCAAGGTATCGAGTTCATCGAATGTTCTTCTCCCGGAAGGATCGTCGGGCGGCGGGCTGGTCTCGACAAGTTTGTCGAGAAGGGAAGCGAGCTCTGTCATGACTCCAATGTACCCGAACATATGTTCGACGTCGAGGTTTCTCCACAATGCTGATTTCGGTGAAAACATCGATACGACAATATCTTTCACCGACGTTAAGCGAAATGTGGTCACCAGTAAACACCAGTCACACGCGTTACGGATCTCGGTCGAAAAGTGGTGGGTTTGTCCTTCGAGTCGGCGTCGCTGTGGTCCGTGGGATCTAGTCGTTCGGGGTCGGATGAGAACGACCTCGAGGCAACTGGCGACGGCGACCGCCCCGGGTCGCCTCCGGCGGTGGCCCGGTCATCGTTCGTCTCACGCGGGGAAGCGTCGGTGAGCCCGGCACAACATCTCACACGCCCGATGGCCCGCTGTGAGATCACCGTTACCCAGCCCTTGCGGCACGACATTCCGCATGCAACGCCGCGCGCGGAGAGTCTTCGCATGGACAAACAACTGTTGGAAGAAAGCCTGACCCTCGTCGACCTACCCGATTCCGGTCTCACCGTCCGGTTCTACGACATCCTCTTCGAGCGCTATCCCGCCGTGAAGCCGATGTTCCAGCGCGACACCCGCGTTCAGGCCGAGATGCTGCGCACCGCGGTGGTTTCGGTCCTCGATCACCTCGAGGACGCGGAGTGGCTGACCACCAATCTGCACGCCCTCGGCAAGCGTCACGCGAGCCTCGGCGTCACCCGGCCGATGTACAACGCGGTCGCCGAATGCATGATCGCCGCCATGAGCGAGATCGGCGGCGAGTCGTGGACGCCGGCGATGACCGCGGCGTGGGAGGAGGCGCTGGGCGCGGTCGCCACGATCATGCTCGACGGCTATCCCGACGAAGCCACCTCGGAAACCGCCGCCGAGGAATCCGGCGCGGCCTGAGTTCCCTGCACATGAGTTCTCAGCGGGGTCACCGCCGCCCCCGCTGACGCTCCTGTCCGCCGCGATACGATCCCGCTCGGAAGAGAGGGCTCGTGACAGTTGTGGACATTCCCCGGTCGGTGATCGATCGCTATCTCCGTTCGGCCTGGGCACGAAGGCTGATGCTCGTCGTCTTCCTCGTCAGTGCGGCGGTCGCGATCTTCGTCCTCCCGAACCATCCGCCGGCGCCCTACCGCATCGACTTCGACGTCTACCGCATGGGCGGCCGCGTCTTCCTCGACGGCGGCGACCTCTACGGCATACTCCCGACGCTCGGCGGCGGCTCCTATCTGCCCTTCACCTATCCGCCACTCGCTGCGGCCCTGTTCTCCGTGTTCACGGTCGTCCCGTTGGGACTGGGGCAAGCGCTCTTCACCGCGGCAACCATTGCCTGTCTGCTGCTGGTCTGCCGGATTGTGATGGCCCACCTGACCGATCGCCCGTCGACCGACCTCTGGTGGCTCGCGACCGCCGCGACCACCGTCGGCCTATGGCTCGAACCGGTTCGCGACACCCTGAACTTCGGCCAGATCAACATCGTCCTCATGGCCCTCGTCATCGTCGACGCCCTGCTCGGTCGCGGACGCTGGTGGCGGGGCCTGCTGGTCGGTCTGGCGATCTCGATCAAGCTCACCCCGGCGGTCTTCCTACTGCTGTTCTTCCTTCGACGCGACTGGCGTGCGCTCGTCGTCGGCGCGGTGTCGGCCGTCGCCTATGCCGGCATCGGATACCTCCTGGCGGCAGACGACTCCGTCACCTACTGGACGTCCACCCTGTTCGACACCGAGCGCATCGGTAGTCCGCAATTCGCCAACAACCAGTCGGTCAAGGGCGAGGTGGCGCGCCTCGGTATCGAGTCGGAGGTCGTCTGGTTCGGCGTGGCCCTCGTTGTCGGACTGCTCATCGCGTGGTCGGCGTGGCGTTTGCTGTCCGCGTCGGAGGCGTCTGAGAACGGGCGCGACGAGACGATCGAGGTCGCCGCCGTGATGATCGTCGCCTTCGCCTGGTTGTTCTGTTCACCGGTCGCCTGGGACCACAGCTGGGTGTGGATCGTGCCGCTGCTCCTGGTGTTGATCGCGCTGGCCGCACGCGCCGGGGCGTCGAAGATCTGGTGGTGGCTGGTCGGCACCGGACTGGTCATCTTCGCCTACGCCCCGCATCAGCACGTCCCGCAGCGCTACGACGCCGAGCTGTCGTGGGCCTGGTGGCAGCACGTCGTCGGGTCGTCGTACTTGATCTGGGGACTGGTCGTGATCGTCTGCCTCGGCGTGCTCGCACCGCGCCTGGTCTCGAAGACCGGCGTCGAAACTGCGTCGTACCGGGGGAACTGAGATACCGGCGACGACTCGCCTCTTGAAACATCTGTCAAATTCCGTTCCAATGGTGCATAGTGACCTAAGGCACATTGGATCAACGGGGAGTGGCAAGGACATGGCTAGTCGGAAGAAGCAGATGCAAACCGCGCTCGGCAAGGTGAGCAGCATGTACCCGAGCAAAGAGCGTCCGCTGGCCGAGCCACCTGCTGGTTCCGGCCTCAAGCCGGTCATGGGCGATCCCGGTCTTCCGTACCTGGGCAACACTCTCCAAGCCCTCGCGGACCCGCTGCAGTCGGCGATGGACCGCTTCGAGCGGTACGGCCAGGTGTCCTGGTCGGGTGCCCTCGGCATGAACATGGTGACCCTCGTCGGCCCCGACGCCATCGAGGCCGTCTGGATGAATCGCAAGAAGGCGTTCTCCAGCGAGCTCGGCTGGGAACCGATGATCGGCCCGTTCTTCCGTCGTGGCGTCATGCTCATGGACTTCGACGAGCACATGCAGCACCGCCGCATCATGCAGCAGGCCTTCAGTCGGCCCCGCCTGAACGGCTACCTCGACATCATGACCCCGCACATCGAGAAGACCCTCGCCAACTGGGAGGTGGGCAAGGGCTTCCACATGTACTCCAACACCAAGGACCTGACGCTCTCGCTCGCCACCGAGGTCTTCATGGGTGCGCACGTGAGCGAGGCCGAGGCACACCGTCTCGAGAAGGCATTCGAGGCCGCGGTCCGCGGTGGTCAGGCCATGGTCCGCAAAGACGTCGGCAACTGGACCTGGGCACAGGGTCTCCGCGGGCGTGAGGTTCTCCAGGAGTACTTCCGCTCCGAGATCCCGCTCCGACGCGGCAGCGACGCCGACGACCTGTTCACCGTCCTCTGCAACAGCGAGAGCGAAGAGGGGGAGAGCTTCAGCGACGAGGACATCGTCAACCACATGATCTTCGTGATGATGGCCGCGCACGACACGTCCACCATCGCGCTGTCGATGTTGACCTACTTCCTCGGCCGCCATCCGGAGTGGCAGCAGCGTCTGCGGGAAGAGTCGCTCGCACTGAACAAGCCGACCATCGACTACGACGACGTCGACAAGCTCCCCAGCATGGAACTCGCCTTCAAGGAGACCCTGCGCCTCAACGCTCCTGTCGGCATGCTGTTCCGCATGGCCATCGAGGACACCGAGATCTGCGACCACTACATCCCGAAGGGCACCCTGCTGGCCATCCATCCGTGGGCGACCATGCTCCGCAAGGAATGGTGGCCGAACCCCACCCACTTCGACCCTGAACGCTTCTCGGCCGAGCGTCGCGAGGACAAGATCCACCGCTTCGCCTGGGCCCCGTTCGGCGGCGGCGCACACAAGTGCATCGGCCTGTACTTCGGTGGCATGGAAGTGAAGTCGATCCTGCACCAGATGCTGCAGCGCTTCGAGTGGACCGTCCCGGCCGGCTACAAGCCCGAACTCACCTACGGCACCGGACCCACCCCCGCCGACGGCCTGCCGATCGACATCCGGCACCGCGCACTGTAATTGCTGCTGAGAGTACGCGAGGAGCTGCGATGCCGCGCCGTGCTGCTGGTTGAGTAGGCGAGGCGCTGCGATGCCGCGCCGTGCTGCTGGTTGAGTAGGCGAGGAGCTGCGATGCCCCGTCCTGCTGCTGGTTGAGTAGGCGAGGAGCTTGCGACGCCCCGTCGTTCAGCTGGTTGAGTAGGTGAGGCGCTGCGATGCCCCGCCGTGCTGCTGGTTGAGTAGGCGAGGAGCTGCGATGCCCCGTCCTGCTGCTGGTTGAGTAGGCGAGGAGCTTGCGACGAGCCGTATCGAAACCAAGCCCACCTCCTTGAGGTGCGAGGGCGGCGCCACGACCACTTGCTCCCTGAGGTGCGAGGAGCGCTAGCGACGAGCCACGAAGGGCTGGTGACCAAACAGTCACCAGCCCTTCGTATTTCGCTGTCAAACCCTACGACGCCACCCTTCTGCTCCCCGGGGTGTGAGGAGCGTCGACACCACGGCCGCTCCCCGATATGCGTGGAGCGTTAGCGACGAGCCGTACCGAGACCACCGTTCGCATGCTCCGGACACTCCTGAGGGATCGGATATCCTTTCGTCCTCCACGTTCGCCGGCCCAACGCGAAAAATTCGTCCCTGTGAGCACCCTCCGAGGGCACATTGCCCTCGGAAGCCGCTGAGATGGACGAAATTTCACCCCGCCCGGCCCGCTGTGCGGCTCGCCCCCCGTATACCGGGGCATTCCGCACCCGCAGATCGGATGCGGTGAACGCCTCGTGCCTGACTCGGCACGAAGGGCTGGTGACCGAACGGTCACCGGCCCTTCGTGTTTCGTTGTGCAACCCCTACGAAGCCGCGAGAATCCCGATCTCGAAGATGAGGGTGTCACCCGGCTCGATGCCGGCGCTCGGCTGGCCCTGGGCGTAACCGTCGGCCGACGTCATCGCGACGCCCACCTTCGACCCGACCTTCTGCCCGGCGATCGCCTTGCTGAAGCCGGGGATCACGCCGTTGAGCGGGAAGTCGACGGGGGTGCCGCTCTGGTAGGCGCTGTCGAACTCCTCGCCGTTGCGTCCGTTGACGCCGACATAGCAGACCGTGACCGACGCGGTCTCGGCGACGACGGGTCCGTCACCCTCGACGAGGGTTTCGACGACAGTCTGGTCGACGCTGAACGGCGACTGGACGGTGATCTTCGGCGCCTCGTTCTCGGTGGCGGCGACCATCTCCATCTCGCCGGTGGCGCCCTTCAGAGTCCACTGCGGCTTGGCGCCGTCCTTGGCCGAGGCAGTGGGGCAGCTGTTCGGTGCCGAACCGGTGTCGGTGCTGCCGGCCGCGGCGGTACCGGTGGCTTCGGTTGTGCCGGAATCGGAATCGGAGTCGGAGCTACAGCCGGCCACCGCGAGGACGAGGGCCGCGCCGAGCGCGAGCGTCGCATTCTTCATGTTCACCCTGGTCACGCTACCCGAGCGAACGCGGTTCACCGAGCGCCGCTACCGCCCAGAATCCGGGCCGCCCGAGCCAGATCGGCGCGGATCGCCCGCGCCGCCGGCCATCGGTTCACCGCCAGCACCGGTACGCCGATGGCCGGCACGGTCAGCGTCCCCTCGGCGTGGACATCCGTGCCGCCGCCGGAGCGTTCCTCGAATCCCAACGTCAGCACCGCGTCGACGGACCGCCACCCACCCACCTCCCGCCACAACCGGTGCGGCTCACAGTCGGTGACCTCCAACCGCGGACTGATACCGGGTACGACGGTGACGTCGGTCCAGCTGGTGCCGACGTCACCCGCCCGGTCACCGATCACCTGCAGGTCGTCGATTCGGCGCAGACTCGACTGCCACGCAGGCCGATTGCTCGGATCGGTGAGATAGTCGAACGTGTCCGCGACGGGCGTCGGGAACGCCACGATGTCGTCGATGATGGTGAACCGGGCGGGGGTCAGCATCAGCTGATGAGTCCGGCGAGCTGGTCGATCTCCTCGATGGTGCGCGGGGAGACCAGCATCGTGGTGACACCGCACGACTCCCAGACCTTGATCTGTTCGCGCACGTAGTCGAGGTCGCCGACGATCGCCGAATCCTCGACGACAGCGTCGGGAATGATCTGCGCCGCTTCCTCTTTACGGTCCGAGCGGAACAGCTTGGTCACCTCGTCGACGACGTCGGAGTACCCCATGCGGCGGTACACCTCGGCGTGGAAGTTGGTGTCCTCACTGCCCATTCCGCCCATGTACAGCGCGAGGAACGGCTTGATGGCGGCGTAGGTCGCGGCGCGATCGTCGGTGATGACGATCTGAGCGGTCGCGATGATCTCGAAGTCCTCGCGGCTGCGTCGGGCACCCGGCTTGGCGAAACCCTCGTCGAGCCAGGCGTTGTAGGTGTCGGCCATGCGCGGCGTGTAGAACAGTGGCAGCCAGCCGTCGGCGATCTCGGCCGCGAGCGCGACGTTTTTGGGTCCCTCGGCGCCGAGCATGATCGGGATGTCGGACCGCAGCGGATGGGTGATCGGCTTGAGCGGCTTGCCGAGTCCCGACGCGCCGTCGCCGTTGTACGGCAGGGGATAGTGCTGTCCGGCGCTGGTGACCGGGGCCTCGCGCGCCCACACCTGACGCATGATGTCGATGTACTCGCGCGTGCGCCCGAGCGGCTTGGCGAATTTCTGCCCATACCAGCCTTCCACGACCTGCGGCCCGGACACACCGAGTCCCACGATGTGCCGTCCGCCGGACAGGTGATCGAGGGTCAGTGCGGCCATCGCGCAGGCGGTCGGGGTGCGTGCCGACAGCTGCAGGACCGAGGTGCCCAGCCGCACACGGCTCGTCGACGACCCGTACCAGGCCAGTGGGGTGTAGGCGTCGGATCCCCAGGCCTCGGCGGTGAAGATCGAGTCGAAGCTGGCCTGTTCGGCCGCGGTGACGAGATCGGCGTGACCGGCCGGCGGTTGTGCGGCCCAATATCCCAGTTGCAGACCGAGTTTCATCAGTTGGCTCCGTCCGTGGTCTCGGCAGCTGCTTCGGCTGCGATCTGATCGAACTGTGCGCCCATCGCCTCGGCGAGGGCCTGCGCGCCCGAGAGCGGCCGGACCATCACCATGAAGTCGTCGATCTTGCCGTCGTCGTTGACGTGGATGAAGTCGCATCCGGTGACGGCCTTGCCGTTGACGTTGGCCTCGAAGATGAGCGCCGAGTCCCGGCCGCCCTCGTCGTTGATCTCGCGCACGTAGCGGAAGTCGGTGAACACGCGCAGCACGCCCCGCAGGATCGCCGAGGTGATCGCCTTGCCCGGGTACGGCTTGAACGCGACCGGGCTGGTGAACACGACGTCGTCGGCGAGCAGATCCTGCATCGCCTGCGCGTCACGTGCCTCGACGGCCTCTCGGAACTGCTTCATGCATGTCCTCCTCATCCACGGCAGGGGCGCCGTTGTGCGAACTTCTCCGCTCGACGCTAACCGATCTCCGACGCCGCGCGGGAGCCATCAACACGACGAGCGCCACCGCCAGCACGCCGATGCCCACCCATCCGACCGCGGTGATCGTTTCGGACAGTACGACGACCGCCAGAACAGTCGCGACCGCCGGTTCGATGAGGGTGATGGTGGTGGCGGTCGAACTGTCGATCCGTCCCAGCCCGCGGCTGAACAACACGTAGCCGAGGAACTGCGGCACGACGATCAGATACGCGAGGACGTACAGACCTTCCGGATGCTCGATCACCGAGGGCACACACACCGCGACCACGGGCAGCAACAACACCCCGCCCAGTCCCATGACGCCACCGGCCGACGCGCCGCGGGGCAGTCCCTGGTTCATCAGGCGTCGCATCGCCCACGAGAAACCCGCATAGGTCGCCCCCGCTCCCAGACCGAGCGCGACACCCCAGGCCGACGCGGTGCTGCCGGAGACGGAGTCCCCGTGCGACGACTCGCTCCGCGACAACGCCAGCGCGACACTGCCGGCGATACCCAACGCACACGCGACACACCACCGCGTCGTCAACGCCCGCCCCTCCGCGACCCGTTCGATGACCGCCGAGAACAGCGGCGCCGACGCCAGCGACACCACGGTGCCCAGCGCAACGCCGCCGATGCGCATCGAGCCGTAGAAGCACAGCGGGTAGACCATCACGCACACCCCGCCGGCCAGCGCCGTCGGCCATCGCTTCATCAACGACGGCCACGCGGCGCGCACCGCCCGCGCGTTGATCGCACCCTGCAGCAACCCGCCGCCGGACATCGCGATAGCACCGATCGTCACCGCACTGAGTACCGGCGCCAGCGCAGCGGCGGTTCCCGACGTGCCCCACAGAAACGCCGTGAGCGTCACCGCAAGGATTCCGGCGCGTTCGGCGGCGCGCGGGTGTTCGCTCATCTCGACGTGTCGACGTGTGTAGGCAACGGGTCGCGCGGCATCGGGTGACGGGCATAGAACTCGAGGTGACGACGTGCGGCGTCCTCCCATGTCAACGACGCCGCCAGCGACCGGCCGGCCTCGACGCGCGCCGGGTCCGGCGTGAGCGCGTCCGCCAGCGCTTCGGCGAGTTCGGGGACCGTCGACGCGTAGGCGACTGTGTCGCCGAACACCTCACGGAGGATGGGCAACTCGCGCGTCACGACCGGTCGACCCGCGGACAGCGCCTCCATCGCGGCCAGCCCGAACCCTTCCTTCACCGACGCGAACGCGAACACCCGACTGGCCGCGACCAGCGACGGCAGCTCGTCGTCCGGCACGTTGCCGAGCACGATCGGCTCGACGTCGAGTTCGGCACGGCGACGGTCGAACTCGGCGCGGTAGTCCCGATAGTCGAACAGCGTCTCCCCGCCCGCGAAGACCAGCGACAACTCCGGATGCCGCTCCCGCAGCAGGGCGTACGCATTCAGCAGGTCGATGCTGCCCTTCCGAGGTTCGATCCCGCCGACGGCCAGCACGTACTCGCCGAGCTTGCCGGTCCACCGATCACGCGCCTCGACAGCTTCCGGCATATCCGACGCGGCGTCGGCGAACCGTTGATACGCAACACCATTCGGGATCACGTCAGGTTCGAACCCCCAGCCCTGATGCACCTCGTCGGCGACCGCCCGCGACACACAGATTCGCGCATACGGATTCACGACGGCCTTCTCGTGGCATTCGACGAGGATCGGCGTCGTGAACTGGTCCAGGTGGTGGATCGTGCGAATGCACGTGCCGACGGCGTTGGCGCTGATGCAGTCCTGGGCATGGACGATGTCATAGGCGCTTGGGTCGAAGGCGTCGCGCAGGGTCTCGATGGATCGCACGATGCGGTCGGTGATCGTCTCGTTCTCGCGATCGGAGAACGGCACGAGCCGCAGCGTCACCGCCGGGTCGACCTCGCGGAAGAACCCGTCGTCACCGCCACGCGCCAGCGACCAGACCGTCACGTCGACGCCGAGTCGCGCCATCGCCTCGGCGAGGTTCAGCGTGTGGACCACGCCGCCACGCGGCTTCGTCGAGTAGGTCAGCAGCGCGACGCGCGGTGAGGGGGAGTCCACACCGGTCATGATAGGTCCGCAGCGGTCCCGGGCTGAGGGCTCGCGCTTCGATAGGAGTCGGGTCGCAGTTCGGCGAGATGGCTCAGCACGCGGCGGGCGCGGTCGATCTCCGCGTCGACGTCGACCGTCACGCTGGCCAGCCCACCCTTTGACCGCGTGGTGGCCAGGATGTCGCCGCCCGGTCCGACGACCTTGGCCTGCCCGAGGAACCGCAGCGATCCCATCACGCCGGTCTGGTTCGACGACACGACGAACACCTGATTCTCGGCCGCGCGGGCGCAGTCGTACAGGTCGAAGAGCCGCGACTGCCGATCGGCGGGGAGCCGGGCGGCACGATCGGTCACGCTTGCCGGCCACGCCGACGGTGCAGCGATGATCCGCGCACCGTCGAGGGCGAGGGTCCGGGCCGACTCCGGGAACGTCTTGTCGTAGTCGATAAGCATGCCGATCCGGCCGACCGGGGTGTCAAAGGACCGGAACTCGTCACCGGCCGCGTAGGCCAGCGACTCACCCGCGGGCTGGTGGACCTTGCGGTGCGTCCCGAGAATCCCGTCCCCGGAAATGCAGACCGCGGTGTTGAAACGCTTGTCGCCATCGGCCTCGGTGTAACCGATGCAGACCGTCGTGTCGCCCGCGGCGGCGATCAGCGCAGCCAGCTCGGGACCGTTCGGATCCAGGGCTGGCGGCAGCTCGTCGGGGTCGGGGTTCTGCAGATCGCCCAGATAGCCGCCGAGCGTCGCGTCCGGAAAAACGAGCAGGTCGACGCCATCTCGCGCGGCCGCCTCGACGATGCCGACGGCCTTGGACACGCCGCGCTCCACGTCGCGGCCGAAGTGCGCGGCGAGAGCACCGAGGGTGACAGTGCTCATGGTCGAACAGTACCGGCCGGGAACTGACGAGAAGCGTGAAGCCGGGGTCCGATCACGCGGCCCCCAGCCCGGTGACCGTGGAGGCCACCACGACGGTCACCGCACCGTCGGGCCACCGCAGTCGCACACCGGGTTCCGAGGTGAGACGCCCACAGTCCGCGACCGTGAGAGCGTCCGGCGCAGGCACATCGGCACGACGACCCGGCCGGTCCGTACTGAGCATCGCGTACCCGGGGAAGCACGTCAGCCACGCACCCATCGACGCGTCGTCCGGGCGCGGCACGGCGGTCACGTCGAGTTCGGCGCCGGTGCCCGACGCCTCGGCGAGCATGCCCAGGGTCCCGGCGATCCCCGCCATGCTCACATCCTTCGCCGACGCCGGTCCGACCTTCGCGAGATGACCTGCCATCGCACACAATTCGTCGCTGCTGCGTGAGCTCGTGGAGTCCCATTGCCGGTCGTGATAGCCCGGTCGCCACGACCCGCCGAGGTCTGCGTGTAGCGTCACGGTGTCGCCGACCGCGCCGCCACCGGCCCGCAGCGGACTGCCCGTGGTCCCCAACGCTGTCACCGACAGCGCCGACGGCACGCCGACCTGAGTGTGACCGCCGAGAACCGGTGTCTGCCAGGCTCGTGCGGCTGCGGAGATCCCGCGGATGATGCGGGTCAGATGCGAGGTCGTGGGGGCGCCGACCGCGTCGAGCAGCCCGATCGGTCTCGCACCCATCGCGGACAGGTCGTTGATGTTGACGAGCACCGAACACCACCCGGCCCATTCCGGATCACGTTCGATCATCGACGGGATGATGGCATCGCACGCCGCGATCACATCGGTGCCGGGTAGCGGCACGCCGTCGTCACCGCGGAATCCGGCTGCCCCGAGGCCGCCATCCTGGTCGGCAAACGGTGCAAGTGCCTCCGCGAGGACTGCTTTGGTGCCGTCGACGGTCCGCTGGATCCTATGGATGGGCCACCGCATCTCCCGGTGCGCCTGACCCGCGATCACCGGACCGGCCCCGCAGTCATCCCAGCCGAGCCGCCGGAACATCTTCGCGTAGCGGTCCTGCACCGTCGCGTCGAAACGTAACGCGCCCTGCTGTTCGATGTGCGCACACGCGGCGCGCACGAGCGCTGGACCGATACCGGCCGCGTGCCCGGGATCGGCGACCACGAGCCGGCTACCGAACCACCAGCCGATGTCCTCGGTGTCCGACGATCCGTCCCAGCGCACGGGCGCCACCCGCACACCGCCGGCAATCGTGCCGTCCGGCAACGTCGCGACGAGGACCACCGTGCGCGGATCGTCGTCCGTGTCATCGAGATCGGTACGGTCGAAAAGCTCCTGTTGCTCGACGAATTCGTGGTGGCGCATCGCCCGGTAAGTCGCGTGTTCGGAGGCGGTGTCGGCGACCGTGATCAGGAAGTCCGGCCGCGCGACGACACGACGGCGACCGGCAAGGATCGACAGCTCAACCGGCCGCTGCTCCGTGAGTAGCCCCGGAGCCTGCGGTGTGGTGTGCGGTTTCTGTTCCTTGAGTAGCCCCGGAGCTTGCGGTGCGGTGTGCGGCTTCTGTTCCTTGAGTAGCCCCGGAGCTTGCGGAGGGGCGTATCGAAAGGACTCCACCATCTCAGCCACCCACCGTCGGCAGAATGCTGCATGCTCCGCAGGCCGCGCATCCGGCCCGCTGGTCGGCGCCGGTCATGCCGATCAGGGTGAGATGGCTGGCGACTTCGCGGCTGATCTTCTCCACGATCGCCGGGTCCGGTGCCGACGCATTGTCGACGTCAACCGCGAGCGTCCCCGCATGAGGACGGAACGGCACGATGAACGGGTAGACACCCATGTCGGCGAGTTCCTTGGCACCGGCGATCATCTCGTCGGTGTCCTCGCCGAGTCCGACGAGCAGATACGTCGACACCTGATTCCGTCCGAACACGCGCACGGCTTCGGCCCAGGCGGCGCGATACTCGTCCATCGACACCGATGACTTGCCGGGCATCCACCGCCGCCGCACGTTGTCGTCGAGGGATTCGACGTGGATGCCGATCGCGTCGGCACCGGCCTCGCGTAGTTCGGTCAGGACGGCGAGGTCGGCGGGCGGTTCGCACTGGACCTGGATCGGCAGGTGGGGGACCGCGGCCTTGATTGCGCGGACACACCGCGCGAGGTGCCGGGCCCCGCGGTCGCGGCCATTGGTGGTGCCGGTGGTCATCACCATCTGGGTGATGCCGTCGAGTTCGACTGCGGCACGCGCGACCTCGGCCAGTTGCTCCGGCTTCTTCACCGCGATCGTCGACCCCGACCGCAGCGACTCCTCGATGGAACAGAACCGGCATCGCTCCGACTCGTCGTACCGGATGCACGTCTGGACCACCGTCGTCGCCAGGACGTTGCGTCCGTGCAACCGTGCGATCTTCTCGTAGCTGACGCCGTCGGCGGTCTGCAGGTCGTAGAACCGGGGACGTCCGATCGTCTCGACCTCGATCCCGACGTCCACCCCGTCGTACAGGACGCGACCGCCGTCGAAGACGAACGGACTCTGCGGGTTCCGCGGAATCGCGGCATGCAGGCCGTCGACCATCAGGTGGCCATCGTCGCTCGGGCCGGCGCCACCGGTCCGCTGTACCGGCGGCTCGCCCCGAATCCCGAGCAGTGCCAGGTCAACTCGTGTGGATACCGTCATGGGTACTCCTGATTTGTGTTGCCGTAATGGTCTCTGATATCACTGCGCTGCCCCTGCCCCTGCCCCTGCCCCTGCCCCTGCTCCCTGAGGTGCGAGGAGCGCAAGCGACGAGCCACGAAGGGCTGGCGACCCGCGCTCCGAGCTGCCCCTGCTCCCTGAGGTGCGAGGAGCGCCAGCGACGAGCCGTTCCTGCTCCCTGAGGTGCGAGGAGCGCCAGCGACGAGCCACGAAGGGCCGGCGACCGCCACTCCAAAACCCGACCACCCCACCTCAATCACGCACCTACTGCGCCGCCGCCAGCCGCGGTCGGCCCTGATCCAGAGCACCCACGATGTGCTCCGCCACGTACCGTGCATCCCGGTCGATCCCGAGGAACCGTCCGGATCCCCAGGTGTGCATCCACGGCAGCCCGACGAAGCTCAGTCCGGGCACCTCGGTGATGCCGCGCGTCTGCATCGGTCGTCCACCGCCGTCGAAGGCGCTGGCCTCGATCCACCGGTAGTCGGGTCGATACCCGATGGCCCAGATGATCGACGTGACGCCGGCGGCGGCGAGGTCCAGTTCCGCAGGGTCGACGTCCGGAGCCCAGACCGGCTCGTACCGAGAGGGTTCCGGTGCTTCGATTCCCAGCGACTCGATGTGCCGGTCGATGTCGCCGCAGATAGAGTTGTAGGTCGCGTCTGCCTTGTCCAGGGCGTCGGTGAGCGTCGGCGCGAACCGTAGCGTCGAGTCCTTGCCGTCGGTGAGCATGCCGTAGAGCCGCATGCCCTCGAGGGCGAAGCGTCGTAGGTCGATGTCCCGGCCACCATCGCGGCCGGTGACGTAGTGATTGGTCTTTTCCTGCGCGGCACGACCACCCGGATACTCCTGCGTCGGAGTGTCGTACAGCCCCATGTCCGACAACCACGTCATGCAATCCCGGCCCCGGTAGAACCGCGCCACCCGCGGTGCATTGCCGACCGCTAGATGTACCTGCCGCCCGGCGAGATGCAGATCCTCGGCGATCTGCGTCCCCGACTGTCCCGATCCGACGACGAGCACCCCACCCTCGGGCAGCTGCTCCGGATTGAAGTACTGCTCCGAGTGGATCTGATGCACCGCCGGATCGAGCGCCGACGCGAACGCCGGGATCACCGGCAGCGGATACCCGCCGGTCGCGATGATCGCCTGGTCGCACGTCACCGTGCGGACGCCGTCCGGACCGTCGAGGGTCACCTCGAACCGGTCGGCGTTCAACCGCTGCAGGCGGGTCACCCGTGTGTGTTCGACGAGCGGTGCGTCGAAGCTCTGCAACCACCCGTGCAGCCACTCCACGACCTCGTCACGCGTCATGAACCCGTCCGGATCGGGGCCGTCGTAGGCGTATCCAGGTAATCGGCAGTGCCAGTTGGGGGTCACCAGAGTGAAGTTGTCCCAACGCTTGTCGGCCCAGGCATGAACTGCGGTCTCGGCTTCTACGACGACATGTTCGACGCCGGCCTGCCCGAGATACCAGCTGACCGAGAGTCCGGCCTGTCCGCCACCGATGACGACGACCGGTATGTGTGTCGGGGATTTGATTGCGCTCATGAGTCCTTCTCTCCGCTGGTTGAGCCGGGATGGAGCGAAGCGACGACCGGCGTCGAATCCGTGGACGCGGGCAGTGGCGGGTACATCGACACGACCTCGACCTGCGCGGAATCCGAATGTCGTGCAGCGTCGCTGACGATCGCCTCGGCGGACGCCGCCGCCGAGGTACAAGCGAACCCGTACTTGGCCCGCACTCGTGAGCTGGCTTCCTCGAGCGCGGTGGTCGCTCGCGATCGGAAGTCCTCGACGCTGTACGCCCCCGGCGCGAGATGATCGTGCAGGACGAGGCTGGGGGAGTAGTACTGGCGGAACAGCCCGTCGGGCCACCGCACCTGGACGGTCATCTCAGGCATGAGCGAGGTCCCGCCAGGCGAGGTCGTCGGCATTTTCCGGTTCGGTGAGCAGCCCGTACTTCTCTGGTCGCCGGTCCCGCAGGTGGAACATCCCGGCGCGCATCGCGGTGAAGCTCTCGCAGATGTCCACCTCGGCGACCGCGAGACCGCTGCCGAGAAGCGTGGTGTCGAGGATGTTGCCGCCCGGGTCGACGATCTTCGCGTTGCCCACATACCGCAACGACCCGAACGTCCCGCTCTGGTTCGACGCCACCCAGAACACCTGGTTCTCCAGGGCGCGAGCGGCGTCGAAGAGGTTGAACCGGTAGGTCCACCGGTCCTCTTGGAGGTTCTCGGCGGTGGCGGTGCGTGCGGCCGGCCAGGCCGACAGGCTGGCGATGATCTCGGCACCCTTGAGAGCCATGATGCGGGCGGCCTCGGGAAACGCCTTGTCGTAACAGATTTGGAGTCCGACACGTCCGATCGGGGTGTCGAAGACGCCGTATCCCTCGCCCGACGAATACGACATGTTCTCGCCGAGCGGCTGGTGGACCTTCCGGTAACTGCCGTAGATCCGGTGGCCGTCGAGAACGGCGGCCGCGTTGTAGCGGGTCTCGCCGTCCTCGCCGAGTTCGCAGAACCCGATCGCCACCACCAGATCTCCGACGATGGACTGCACCCGCGCGATTTCGGGTCCATCGAGGGAGATCGCCGGTGGCAGCGACCGTGCACTGTTCTTACGGGTGTCGCCGTGGTTGCCCAGCGACGACAGGTATCCGCCGATCGCTGCCTCCGGGAAGACCAGGAAGTCGACGCCGCGGGCCCGCGCCTCGACGACGTACTGTTCGATTGTCGCGTAGTTCTGTTCGAGATCGCGGGTGAAGTTCGCCGCGACGGATCCGATGGTGGTCATAGGATGTCCCAGGGTCGGTGATGCGGAAAGTGTTGCGACTCAGACCATGTAGGTCGAGTTGATGATCGCGCCCTTGCGGGCGTAGTGGATGATCGCGTCCTGGACGTCGAGCGGGTGCGCCGGGATGACGCCCTCGATCAGGTCTTCCTCGCGGCCGCCATGCAGCGCGAGACCGAAGCGGCAGCAGAACACGGTGCCACCCTCGGAGATGAAGGTCTCGAGCGCGTTGTTGATGTTCTGCTCACCGGGGAAACCGGAGTCGCCTGTCGTCGGAAAACCCCGCGTGGCAAGGCAATTGATGGCACCGGGACCGTAGAAGTACATCGCCGATTCGAAGCCCTTGCGCAGGGCGCGGGTCGCCTGCAGCACCGCGACGAACGACACCGACGACTCATGCGCGATGCCGTGCACCAGGGTGAAGTACGTTTCGCCGTCCTCGGCCTGGTAGTCCGGGAAGATCTTGGTGCCGCCGTAGATGTTGGACCCCTTGGGAAGTGAGGGATGCGGGATCTCCGCCAGCGACGCGGCGATGTTCTCGGTGATGGTTTCGTCGAAAGAGGGCACAAGGACTCCTGGATGGCGAGACGACGGCGCCTGGCGGCTCGGCGTGTGAGACGAATGCGGATCGGGCATCATTGCCCAAGAGCGGTGGATCGGAAGATTTCGATCTCATCGAGTAGCTGATCGCTACGAGAACCAGTTCACCCCTCGACGATTACCGGGTGGTTACCGCTGGAATAAATGGATGGCCGGTCTGCGTAACACGACGCTCGGGCGCTGGCGGACCGTCAACCGCTCGTCAGGACAGCGGGATGGTCCGGGAACTAAAATGTCCGACGAACCGGTCGGGTCGGGGGTCTGACCGGTTCATCGGACGTAAGTCAGCATATCGTCTGTGTCTCCGCAGGTCGAGCCAGGGATCGGCAATTCTGTGACCTGTTTCTCACGGATTCCGGACGAACCCGACCTCCACGGCTCCGTAACCCGCTGTGACGTCGTCCACCTAAACGACAGCACTCGCCGTCGGCCGGTGCGTGTGGTCCTCGAGGTCATCCCCCGCGTGTCACCACCACCGCCGCGGACGACGAGGCGCAAGCTGGACTCATGCTGACCGCCATCCTCTACGGGCTCATCACCGCGATACCGATCGCGATCGGTGCCGCGATCGGTCTCCGCTGGGACCTCCCCGCACGCGTCCTGGCGACCCTGATGGCGTTCGGCGCGGGCACGATGATCGCCGCGGTCTCCACCGAACTGTTCCTGCCGGCGTTCAAGCAGGCGGGCATCGGCCTCGCCGGCGCCGCACTGTTCCTCGGTACCGCGGTGTACGTGGTCGCCGACCATGTCGTCGAGACGAAGCTAGGTTCACGAGCTATCGGCCCGGCCCTCATGCTCGGTGTCTTCCTCGACGGCGTCCCGGAGAACACCGCGTTGGGTGTATCTCTCACTGCCGGTGGGTCGCTGGTCCTGGTGGTGGCGATCGCCGTCGGCAACGTCCCCGAGGCGGTCAGCGGGGCGTCGTTGATGAGACGCGAACACGACATGTCACGGCGGTACGCGCTCGTGATGTGGGTGGCCACCGCGGCGATCCTCATCGGCGTGACCGTCGGCGGTTACGCAGTCTCCGACGCCATCTCGCCGACCGCGGTCAGCATCGTCCAGGCCTTCGCCGGCGGCGCGACGCTCGGCGTCCTCGCCAACGGCCTGATGCCCGAGGCCTACCGCGAGGGTGGCTGGTGGGTCGGCCTGGCCACTGCGGCCGGTTTCCTGCTCGCGTTCGTCCTGGGCTGAGCGTCAGTGCGTCGGCGTCGCGTCCGGATCGCTTGCGACGTGACCCTTCGCCAGGTCGTGCATCGCCCGGAAGACCCGCTTCGACGCCTCGGCCCACGGCATGAGGATGGGGAACACATGGAACATCCCGGGTTCCTCTATCGCGCGCACGGGCACCTCCGAGTCCGCGAGCCGTTCTGCGAATTCCCGTATCCCGTCCCGGAACATCTCGTCGGCGCCCCAGCAGACGAACGTCGGCGGGAACCATTCCGGATTCGGTTCGGCATTGATCACTGACACCCGTGCGTCGTTGGGCTGCACACCGTGCAGGTACGGCGTCACCGGGATGTTCCACGGCAGCACGTCGTACTGGGCGTTCTCGGTGATCGACGGATGGTCGAGGTCCAGGTCGATCTCGGGGGAGAACAACGCCAGCGCACCGGGTTTCGGCAGCCCCTGCTCGTGTAGATGCGCCACCAGTGACGCCGCGAGCCCACCGCCACCGGAATCGCCGGCGACGATGATGTGGTCCGGAGTCACGCCGCGTCCGAGGAGCGCCTGGTACACGTCAGCGGCGTCGAGAATACCTGCGGGGAAGGGGAATTCGGGTGCCATCCGGTAGTCGGCGATGAACACCTCGAAGCCGGTGATCCGCACCAGCGACGACGCGAACGCCGAGTACATGATCGGCGACGTCCCGATGTACCCGCCGCCGTGCAGATACAAGATCGTCGCACCGATCTCCTGCTTGTCCTCGTCCTCGTCGACGTAGGCGTCGGAACTCGCCTTCGCACGACACCACAGACCGGGCACGCCACCAATGGTGTCGTCGGTGAGTTCGACGCCGTCGGTCAGCTCGACGAACGGTGGCATGACGACGCGGCAGATGTCGTCGAGGATCTTCTCCATCGACCGGAACTCCTCGATCGGGAGCCCCATCGAGTAGCCCATGAACGCGCGGATCGACTGCCGGGTGACGGCCTGGCCGACGTTGTCGAGCAGCCCCGACGGCCCCGACCACGGCTTCTTGAACGGCACGCGCGCGAGTCCGCCGAGCATGCTCGACGCCAGTCCGACGACGGTCAGCGCCGTCAGGGGTCCCGACGCGGTCTCGACCTCGGGACGATCAGCCATCACCATGCCGCTCAGGGTAGCGAGGTGAGTCACCCGCGGCTGGACGCACGACCACCGGACTGGGGTCCCGGCGGGCGGACGTGGCAGACTATCGCGGGTCCCGTAGTCCCCGAGAACCCCGTGAGGCGGCGATGGAGATTTCTGCCTTCCCGGCTCAGCACGAGGTCGGGCGACCCGCCGTGCCGTTGGAATCGGCGCAGGTCACGCTGGGTGACGCCCTGGAGGCGAACCGTTCCCTGCAGAAGTCGGCGGCGGTCAAGCTGTTCGCAGCCACCAACTCGGCTCTCTACGTCACGTTGATGGAGCGTCACCTCGACTACGGCACAAAGATGTCGGAGGTCGAGCTGACGATGCGCCTCGAGCGCGACCTCGCCGAACTCGACCTCACCGAGGATCAGCCCACTGGCCTCGAACTGGTGAAACTGTGGGCCCGTCAGGGCTGGTTGCACCGCGTCACCGACACCACCGACCCCGACGCCCCCAACCTCTGCCACCTGACCAGCGAGGCCCGCTCGGTCCTGGACTTCATGCGCCGCCAGCGCCGTGAGGACTCCATCGCCACCGGCGGCTCGATCACCGGCATCGCCGCCGAACTCCGCCGCGTCGCCGGGCAGGTCAGCAACGACCCCGAGACCATCCGCCTCGAGCTCGAGGCGCAGATGTCCGACCTCGACGCCGAGCTCGCCGACCTCGAAGCCGGCCGCCGCCCACCCGTCGACCTCCGCGTCGCCGAGGACTCCGCCCGCGCCATCGGCTACCAGATGGAACAGATCATCTCCGACATCGGCCAGTACGGCACGATGCTCGACCGCATCACCACCGCGCTGCTCGACGACCCGGGCGACTCCGACCTCGCCTACCGCGACCGTCAGCGCCAACTCTTCGACGACTACGAGGCCCTGCTGCAGTCGTCACAGTCGGCGTCGTACCAGGCGTTCAGCCAGATGATCCAGGACCCGGAGCGTCGCGCCCGCCTCAAGGCCGACATCGACACCATCATCGAGAACTTCCCCGGGATGGACGCCGGCCTGCGGTCGGTGATGGACAACTTCTTCGGTCTGGTCACCCAGCAGATGGCCGAGGTCGGCCGCACCCGCCAGCGCTGCGCCCGTCGTATCCGACGCTTCGTCGCGTCGGGCACCCTCGAGCAGAGCCGCGGCCTGGCCCGGCAGCTCAACGACGCCCTCGCCACCGCCAACGACCTGCTCAAGACCTCGCTCGCGGACCGTCGCCTCGGCTACGAGCTGCCGCTGGCCGCACCGACCCTCAACTCGATCGGCCGCCTCGCCTTCGAGATCCGCGAACACGTCCCGCCCGCCCCGGCACTGCCCGCCGGTGGCGCCGACGCCGATCTGGCCGCGTTCGCGTCGATGACCGGCCAGGTCGACACCGTCGAACTGACCGAGACCGTCAACAACGCCGTCGCCGCCGGACCGGTCGCGCTCACCGACGTCATCGAAGGACTCGACGAGGCGTACCTCGCGCACGTCATCGTGCTGTGGTCCTGGGCCCAAAAGCAGGCCGCGGCAGGGGAGAAGGTGCCGATGACCACCGTGCGTTTCCGGTCCCTCCTCGGGGAGGACCACGCGATCGAAGTCCCCGACCTGACCTTCACCGAACCGATTCCGACTGCGGAGGTCGACGCCGAATGACCACCACCGATGAGACCAACGCCGCCTCCGACGAGACCCAATCCTCGCCCCCTGAGGTGCGAGCGGAGCGAGCCACGAAGGGCCCCGACCTCCCCGACGAGTTCGCCGGCTTCGACGATCTCCCCACCGTCGCCAACCGCACCACCTCGCACGCTCCCAGCGCGCCCCGCTTCGACGGCGACGTCAGCGAGATGCCCGACCGTGCCTGCTGGGCGCTGCAGAACCTGCTGGCCCGCCGTTACGTCAGCGGTGACCGGCAGCCGCAGCTGTGGTCGTGGGTGTCGGAGTACCAGGACGTGCTGCGGATCCGCCTGTCCGAACTCGACCTTCGCCTGCGCCTCGTCGACGAACTGCAGGTCGCCTTCGTCGAGCAGGCCGGCTACGACTCCCGGTGGGGCCGCCGCATTCTCAAGCGCGAGACCGTCCACACCTACGACGCGATCCTGGCGCTGCATCTGGCCAAGTACATCCGCGCCGCCCGCGACGAGGATGCGCTAATCACCCGCGAGGAGATCCACGAGCTTTTCGCCGGCGTCACCAACACCATCGACCGCGACCTCGCGCTCTTCGACAAGCGCATCGAGCGGGCCATCGACAAGATGGAAGAGCTCGAGTTCCTGCGCAAGCAGCGCGACGACGCCGACACCTTCACCGTCAGCCCGGTGATCTCCGCGGTCATGACGGCGTCGGTGATCACCGATCTGCAGCGACAGTTCGAGCAGTTCATCGGCGCCGGGGACACGGGGGAGGAGCCACCGGAGATCGCGGCCGACGAACCCACCCGGCCCGACGACACCGAGGACGGCTTCGGCGACGACGAAGGAGACGACTGGTGAGCGTCGACCAGTACCACCTGTCCCGGTTGCAGCTGATCAACTGGGGCGTGTTCGACGGGTATCACTCGATCCCGTTCAGCTCCAACGGTTCTCTGATCACCGGGTCGTCGGGTTCGGGTAAGTCGTCGTTGCTCGACGCCATCTCGCTGGCGTTCCTGCCCGACCATCGCCGCAACTTCAACGCCTCGGGCGACGCCACCGCCGCCGGCTCGTCGAGCGGTAAGCGCACCGTCGGCAAGTATGTGCGCGGCGCGTGGGGTGAGCGACGCGACGGCACCAACGCGCACCGCGAGATCATGTACCTGCGCGGCACCGGCCCGGCGTGGGCGGCCATCGCGGTCACCTACACCTCCACCTCGGGTACCGCCATCACCGGTCTGGTACTCAAGTGGCTGGCCGCGGGCAAGATGACCGACGCGCACAGCTCGTACTTCATCTACGACGGCGACGCCGACATCGTCGACGCCTGCAACGAGTGGGCCGCCTCCAACTACAACTCGGCCAAGTTCCGCGACCGCGGCTGGCGCGGCGGACCCGGCGAGGGCAAGTACCTCTCGACGCTGTACTCGCTCATCGGCATCCGCGGTTCCGACGCCGCGCAGCAGCTCCTCGGAAAAGCCAAGTCGCTTAAAAGTGTCGGCGGTCTCGCGCAGTTCGTGCGGGAGTTCATGCTCGACGCCCCGACTTCCATCGTCGGCATCTCCGACGCCCTCGAGCAGATCGACCCGCTCGTCGAGGCCCGTGAGCTGCTCGACGTCGCGCGCCGCAAGCGCACCATCCTCGGCAACATCGAGGAGGTTCACGAGCGGTACGCCACTGAGTCGGCCACGTTCAGCGTCCTCGACACCATCGACAGCACCACCATCCGCAGCTACGTCAACAATTTGCGGATCCGCAACGCTCAGCCCGAGGTCGCCGACCTCGACGACCAGATCACGCGCCTCGACAGTGATCTCGCCGCGCTGACCACCCAGCACGACCAGCTGCGCCAGGACCACAGCCTGCTGCTGGCGCGTATCGCCACCTCTACCGGCGACCTCGCTCCGCTGCGCGAACAGCTCGGCGGTGCGCAGAAACTCAGCACCGAGGTCACCGCACGCCGAAACGCGTACGAGGACAAGGTCTCCGCCCTCGGCTTCAGCCCGCCGACCAACGCCGAAGGCTTCTGGTCGCTGCGCGAGGAGCTCATCGAAGAGGCCACCAAGATCGATGGCCAGCTCGAAGCCGGCCGCGCCCACTACGCCGAGGCGCTGGCACGCGAGGTCGCCGCCCGCAGCCGCCGGGACACCGCGCAGGAAGAGCTCGGCCGCGTCGAACAGGCCGGTTCCGCATTACCGCGCACCGAACACGAGATGCGCCGCGTCATCGCGCACGCGCTGCAGATCGACGAGTCCGAGCTGAAGTACGTCGCCGAGCTCGTCGAACTCGACCCCGACGAAGAACGCTGGCGCCTGGCCGTCGAGAAGGTCCTGCGCAACGCCGGTCTGCGGCTCCTCGTGCCGGACAAGCACTTCCGTTCCGCTCTGCGCTTCGTCAACTCGCACGACATGCGCGGCCGGATCCAGCTGCACCAGGCCGAGACCCGACCGATGCCCGACGTCGAGCCGGGCACCCTGGCGTCCAAGCTGCGTTCGGTCGACCCCGGCCACCCGTGTGCCGCCGAGGCGATGACAGTGCTCGCGAAGCTCGGCAACCACATGTGCGTCGACAACCCGGGCGAGTTCTCCCAGTACGCCAAGGCCGTCACCGATCAGGGTCTGCGCAAGGATTCGGCGAAGCTTGCCGTCAAGGACGACCGCCAGCAGTTGCGCCGGTCGCAGTACATCTTCGTCGGTGACGTCGAATCCAAGATCTCCGCGCTGCGCGACGAACTCGCCTACGAGGAGCGTGCTTTCGACGACGCCCGCGAGGACTGCGCCGAGCTCGACCGCGAACGTTCCGCGAAGGAACGACGCCGCGACGCGTATCGCCGTGTGTGCGAGCAGTTCACGCAGTGGAACGAGATTGACGTCGACTCTGTCGATGATCGCGTCGACCAGCTCACCGACCAGTATGACCTCCTCATGGAGGAGCACCCCGACGTCGAGGCCCTGCAGCGCAAGGCCGAAGACCTCTGGGAGCAGGTCCGCAACGCGATCTCGCAGGCCGCGCTGGTCAAGGACAAGATCGCCCGCCAGGACGAGCGCCGCACCCAGCTGCTCGACCTCATCGACCGGCTGAAGCCCGAAGACGTTCCCGCACAGGCGGAGAAGACCCTCGACGGCTTCCGTGAGGACCTGTCGGCGACCCTCGACGTGCTCAACCCCGAGCCGTACCGCCAGGAGATCGTCAAGGCCGCCGGCCGCGAGCGCGACCGCATGCGCTCCGACGCGCGACGCTCCCGCGACGAGCTGGCCAGGATTCTCGACACCTACGACGACGAATTTCCCGACGCCATCCCCAATGACAGCGACGACTTCGACGAACGCATCCACGACTACGTCGCCGTCTGCCGTCGCATCGACGAGCGCGAGCTGCCGTCGGCGTACGAGCGGATGCGTCGCCTCATCACCGAACAGGCCCCCGGCGCGATCCTCGGTCTGCACATGGCCGCCGACGCCGAGGAACGACGCATCGTCGAGCAGATCGAACGCGTCAACACCGGCCTCGGCGCGGTGGCGTTCAACCGCGGCACCCGGCTGCGGCTGGTCCCGGGCCGCAAGAAACTCGCCGCGGTAGAGGAGCTCACCGAGAAGGCTCGCCAAATCTCCAACCGCGCAACGGCGGTCAGCTTCGGCGACGAGCAGGCCATCCTCGAGCAGTACTCCGACATCCTGCTGCTGCGCGAACGTCTCGCCGGTCACACCCCGGAGGACCGCCAGTGGACGCGCGACGCCCTCGACGTGCGTAACCGCTTCGACTTCTACTGCGAGGAGCACGACGCCGAGTCCGGCGAGACCATTCGCACCTACTCCAACGCCGGCGACAACTCCGGTGGCGAGCAGGAGAAACTGATGGCCTTCTGTCTCGCCGGCGCGCTGAGCTTCAACCTGGCCAGCCCGCACGGCAACGACAACCGGCCGATCTTCGCGCAGCTGATGCTCGACGAGGCGTTCTCCAAGTCCGACCCGCAGTTTGCCCAGCAGGCGCTCTCGGCGTTCCGCAAGTTCGGGTTCCAGCTGATCATCGTCGCGACCGTGCAGAACACCAGCACGATCCAGCCGTACGTCGACAACGTGGTGATGGTGTCGAAGGTCGAGGCGGGTCCGGATCTACGGCCGATTGCTACGGCTACGTCGACGACGATCAAGGTGTTCTCGGAGTTGCGGCGGTTGGGGAGTCAATTGTCGGTGTAGCTGGCTTGGCTACCGGAACCTCGAGGGCCACAGCGTCCGTGCACTCGGCCGGTCGACCAGTCCTCTTCGCCATGTTCGGTGGGGCACTATAATGTTGAGGATGAGGCACATAGATCGCTGGGGTCGGGGCGACTGCTCGACGTGGCTGGAACGACTGCAATGAAGTGCTCATACTGTCCGTCCTCATCGACCCGTTCTCGGGAACGAGACAGGACCGGGTCGCGCGCGACGGCGGGCTGTGGCCGGGGCTGCAAGTGGCCCGCGCGACCCCTGCTGTGATGGGGCCGTTCTGAATCGCACCAGGGCGCACCTGGTCGCAGTCCGGACGCGACTATGCTCGGCAAGATTGAGAGAGCCGACATTGAGCACGGAATTGAGATCGACTGGAACCCACACCGGCTCGCGGCGATGCCTGCCTACCGTATCGCTACGCCCTGAGGTAGTAACCGGGCCGATCACTTTCCGAGAGCTTCGCGCGCCCTGGGCCACCGGCGGTTACGCGGATTCGGTGAGCTGTCGCGAGCGCAGACGATGTGGGGCACAGGGCTGGATTGGTCCCGATTAGCCCCTAGCCTGAGCCACATCCGGATACCGCCCGCGGGCTGCGCGCCCGGTACCCGCGTCGCGGACCACGCTCGCAACACGCCCGGCAACGGCCGTGCTCTGGGCAACCGTGCCAGAAGCATCCATCGATGAATACCGCGACCTTTGTCGGCCCGAACACGATATCTGCTCTGCGCCGCAGTCCCGGTAGCGGAGGCTGGTCGACGCGGTACCGGAGGCCCATTGCATGGAGGATGCGCCTCACGGCCATATCCGGGGCGGTGTCGCGTGTCCTCTGAAGCTGCATCCTACTGCGGACGCCAGGCGACGAGGCGTACGACGCTTCCTCGGACTCGCTACGCCTGGCGCGTGTGCTCGAACTTGGCCGACCGGTCACACATCAATCATCACCCAGACCGTCGTCAGCATCACCAGGTGGACCCGGGTCGAGCACCTGCTCGGGCGTATTCATCAGCGAAGTAATGTCGGCGAATAGGTCCGTCAGGTCGAATAACTTGTCGCGCATCTGGAGCCAACGCCGGTAGTCCTTCGCATTCTTGTGGTCTTCGATCAGCGACGACTGCGGTACGTCCTGTTCTGGAGGCACATCTGTGAATGGCCTGTAGAGCTCCAGCAGCATTCGCTTATTCACGTGATAGACGCGATCGACGAGCGGGTCCGTGCTGAGGTGCCCGAGAATGTTCGGCTGGAATTCGTTAACGCCAAAAGCGATTTGCAGGTCCGGGCGGCGTCGCCGGTAGAAGTACGACTCGTGTAGGTAGGTTCCGATCCTCTCCTTGCGAAGGGTCCACTTCGTCGAAATGAGTAGCCGGAAATCGCGGGGGCCAAAGAGGACGAGGTCCGGCCTGGAGTGGTATCCCTGTGGCGCGAGCTCGAAGCCTTGCAGGGTGCGTAGGTCGGGTGTGCGTGAAGGAATGACTCCGCACAGCTTGCCGATGATCACCTGCAGCGACGTCTCGAAAGCCGCCCCGGTGACATTCGGGTCACGCTTCTTTTGGGGCGGGCCGAAGCCCTGTCTCGCTCTCTCGGCGATGTAGGCTCGCCCGATGTGGTCGACGACCTCGAAGGGGTCGCACTCCGCACCGACCACCATGTTCGCCGCGAGGTAGTCCGCAGCGCGCTCGGCGAGAACCCTACCGGCCTTCGACTTGAGTTTGTCGGACTCGACGATGTGGAGGTAGTCCTTGCCGTCGTGCTTCTCGGCCCACATCGTGATCGCATAGACATACGCCCAGGCATTCCGGTCCGTCAGGTTACCGAGTAGCTGGGGCAGCTCATTGTCCACTAGGTCCATGATGGTGGCGCGGTACCACCCGACTGGGAGTTTGAACTTGCTTGCCATAGGTCAGCTGATCTTCGAGCGCAGGCTACCGGTGGCAAATGCCTCGTGGCGGGCGTGATTCTCCTGGCCGCGGAACGCGCGCCACTCGCCCAGGCGGTAGGTGGGTGTGCCTCCTCGTTGGCGCACGTCGATCTCGAAGTCCCGGCTAAGGAACTCGATTCGGCGTTCGATATCGTCGTCGCTCAGTGAGGCTCCTAGCGCCTTGCGCAGGCCGGCGAGCGAGACGTAACCGCCGTGCTCCCTAAGCGCGCGGTACACCTCGTCGCGATATTGGCTGCTCGCACCGTGATCGCCCCTCGATGTGCCCTCCTTGCGCAGTGCTGCTGCGATTGCAACCCCTAGCGCCCGCGCGACAGGCGGAGGGAACGCGTTGCCGATCTGGCGATAGATCGCCGTCTTGCGGCCCTTCCGAACGCCGAAGTCCCACTCGTAGCCGGGCCCGGACCAGCCCTGGATCCGGGCGACCATCTCGTTCGTCAGTTTGGGCACGAAGCTGGCAGGCATGCTGGGTCCGGGAGCGGTGTCCGCGATCCCGAGGCCGTCGACCCCCAGTTTCCGCCACTCGCGCTTCGCGCGGGTCGGTCCGAGGTCGGGGCCACCATGCTTCTTCGATCCGCCCACGATCGTCGGAGCGACACGGTCGGCGCGCTTCGCCCAGACCTCAGCGCCGGGCCATCCGTTCGCGGCCATCAGGTCATACAGCGCGGTGCCAACCGTCTGGACTGCGGGTGTGGGTTCAGGCCAGGAGAAGTACGGCGCGAACTCCTCCCGCAGGGCGACTAGGATGAAGCGCGGTCGGAGCTGCGGTACGCCGAAGTCCTTGGCCTCCAGCAGTCGCCAGTCCGCGCGGTACCCGAGCTCGACAAATCGGTCGAGGACGGCCTGGCGGTACCCGGCGAAGCGCGGCATCGACAGCCCACGGACATTCTCCAGCAGGACAGCATCCGGCTCCATGCGCCCCGCGGCCTCGACTGCCCAGGCGAAGAGGTCGCGCTCGTCTGATGACCCGAGCTGCTTGCCCGCGATCGAGAAAGGCGGGCACGGCACGCCCCCGGCGAGCAGCGATGCCCCGCGGTGGTCCTCCGGCTTCCACACTTCCTCGTCGGCGACGTCCCCGACGACGACGGACGGCGACGGCAGCCCCTCCGCGGAGGCAATACGGGTCAGGTTGCGTTCGAGTGTCGCTGCCGCGTCGCGGTCGAGCTCGACGGCAAGCGTGTGCCTGAATCCCGCGAGGTGGAGGCCGAGGCTCTGGCCTCCTGCCCCTGCGCAGATCTCTACGGCTGTCAGCTGGGTCGCGCGTGTCTTGCCCTCCATAATGGTGTCCATCATGTCAGGGCCATCTGACAATCCCGGGATGCGCGCCGTGGTTTAAATGGAGGGTCGTCACCCTGCGCGGCGGGACCCGTACCAGAGGGGTCAAAGGGGGAGCCGTGTTTCGAGGGTCGCCGCGCGTAGTGCGAGACCCGACGGCCCGAGCCCGACAGCTCCTTCCCAGCTGGGTTCCTTCGGCGCGACGTGGCAAGCGACGGTCCCAGCGATGGCGCTGTGTGCGCGTGCCGTCGCATAGCTGGTCGAATGTGTCACGCAGAACCTGCGCGGTGATCGCGCCGCCGGGATCCAGTCGCTTCATGCGTCCGCGACACTGTCGCGAGCGAGATCGCTGGGCAGAGTGTGTCTGAGCTCGAGGTGCGCGGCCGGACGGTACCGTACTTGAGACCGCGCTGTTGGCCGGGGCCGGAACCTCTACCTTGACCTCTTGACCCAATGGGAAATGCCTGTTGAAATCTGCGATGCTCTTGAGGCGACTGCTTCATCCGCCTCTGGTCGAACGGTGGTGGACGCTGCGTAGGTGTGGTTCGGCCGACCGATTTTAGGGCGGTCAATACTCTGTTAACCGAATCCTCCAAATCGTTACGAATGTCTACGTCCCATATACGAATGACTCTCCAACCCCTTCGGGTGAGTTCCTCGTCGGCCAGACGATCGCGCTCGATGTTCCCAGCGATCTTCTGTCGCCAATAGTCTGACGACGCTGTCGCCGGGTTCCAGTGGTCAGGGTGGCCGTGCCAGAAGACGCCGTCGACGAAAACAGCCACCTTCCAGCGGGTGAATGCGATATCGGGTCGGCCGGGTAGGTCCGCCTTATGGACACGGTACCCAGTGACCCCCTTATCTCTCAGCGCTGCGCGAAGCGCGAGCTCGGGCTTGGTGTTCTTACTGCGGATCGCGGCCATGTTTCGGGAGCGACCCCCTTTGCTGAGATGATCGGCCATGGTATCAGCATGCCAAACTCAACGAAGCGGCCGGAGGACGCAAGGATCTTTAGCGTCTAAAGGTGAATCGTCCTCGGCCGAATGCTGTTGGGGCTGTGGTTGAGCTTGGACGTAAGAATGACTTTGATCGCGGTTAGCACCACACTCGTACGACCTGGGACGTAGCGACGGCGTACGGGCAGCGCGGTGGCCTGACCGAGAGATGCCGCGATATCGGCGGCGCAGAACTGCGTCCCCGTGGGTTTCGGCGGCTGCGAGGGTGGGCTATCCGTGTTGCGTCGCAGCGACTAAAGAAGGTCCTTGGTGCTCTCGGCCTCATGGTAGTCGTTGAAGGTCGGCTCGGTAGCATCGGCCACTATTGACGACGCCTGAAAGCTGACCCCCTGGCAACGGGTGAATTTTGACCCCCGTCTTGTTAGGAGGGTGATTTCAGTGGAGCAGTGGGCGGAGATCCGCCGTTTGCATCGCAGTGAGGGTGTGCCGAGTGTTCGCAGTGGGATCTGTGGTCCCCGACTATCGAATCCCGGTGGGCCACAATCAGTTGTCGATGTTGCCGGTGTTGGTGATGACGTCGGCGTTCTCCCGCTATCGTTCGGCGGTGATGATCCCGTCCCGCCAGGGCGGGGACATCCTCGCGCCGCCCGGCCCGGGCTCTCCCACATGTTGACGAGTGGCGAGTTTCGACCCGGCGTGCTCGGCGAGGCGGTCGTGATACATCCTTACCGCTCGCCCACGCGTTTCCTGATCGAACTGCCTCGGTGCAGAGCAGACATACAGGCATTCTCCTGGTGGATCACGGTCTTCACCAGACCCAGGACGGGTTCAGTTCCATCCATTTGACGCTGCAACGTGCGATGCCAGCTTCAGCGCTAAGTCAGAACGGGGGAGTCAACACGGACAGGCGCGCGTCAACTAGCTATCCGCCAGGTAAACGGCCGCATCGTGCGGCAGGCCGAGCTCGCCACCGTCGCGCAACAGGACGATTTCATGAAGCGCGCGCGTGGCAACGGGGCCGCCAGAATAGCGCTTTGCCCCGAGGAATCTTGGTCCTCGGCCATCAGGACAACGACTCCCTCGTGGGTCAAGCGTTGGGATTGTCCGTTCCTCCCAAGGGTGGCTGGTCGGAGCTCGCTTCGTACCCGCTAATGGGGATCGCTTCGACCCCATAGCGGAGATCGATGCTGAACGATGGGCGGCGCAAGGCCTTGCGACCCAGTCGTGGCCGCGCCAGAAGTTGGTTGCGGACAGCGCTGAAGGTTTAGCGGCATGTTTGCCACGCCGAGCGCGGAAACACCTCGCTGCAGCTGCTGGATGGACTACCGTTTGCGGCGGGATAGTGCGCATATGGGGGATTCGTGACGAGCAGAGGGGTGGCGGGCCTGCCAGACGCTTACCAAACTTGGCAAGCTCGACTGGCCGGTGAGTTCTTCAACGGTCGTGAGAAGCAACCTGTGGTCATGTTCGTCGACCGCGCTGTTCTGCAAGACCTCTCCGATGAATGTGAAGACGGACCCCGGTCACTAGCCGGCGCCGTACGTCAGCTTGTGGACGTCACCGCCGGACGATTGATGTTCGCTCGAGTCGAACGGGCGGACGTCACCTGGCATCGAGGGTTGCGGGATGAGCCGCCGCCGACACTGCCGATTCTTGCACTCAGTGTGCTGGCTGCTTCTGAGATGTCACGCGATGGGTCGATAGCGAGCAACAACTACTACGTCCCACTCGCGAAGGCCCTGCTGCCGGATGGATCGGACGCTGACATAGCTACGCTTCGCACTGCCCTTCGCGATCAAGGTGCCTTCACCTCCGTTGCTGGGATGTGGGTCAGGCTCGATCGCTGGCTGGACGAGAACGGTGGCAAGTTCGGCCTCTCGACGATTCGTGAGCATCCGGAACTGACACGGATCGGCTATCCGCTTTCGCAGACATTAGTGCGTAAAAGCGACCGCGCCGCGCTTACTCGGTTCTTCGACAAGCTCAACTTAGGAAGGGAAGGTATACCAAGCCCCTCGTCTCTGATTTCGATGTTGCGTGTCTGGACGAGCACTCGTGCACAGGGACTCAGCGAGCGCTTCATTGCGTCGCTCAGTGAGCCTGTTGTTGGGGACTACATGCGAACGGTTGTACATCAGCTCGCGGTCGCATGGGACGGCAAGATAATCACCGCCGAGGGTCTTCGTCGACTTGATCTGCGCTTGGTGGTTGATATCGATCGGAGCGCGGCCTGGTGGGTGATCCCAGCGGTGTCGGATGTGACAGAGGATCTGTTAGAGGGAGTTTCGGACGGCGAACAATTTATCGCGTTGCTGACGACCGATCCATATAACTCAATGTTCGAGGTGGATGGCTTGCCGCCGGTGAGCGCCGCTGCACTGACAAACGGTCTGGCCGCGCGGGGCAAGTATTGCGTTGCGGAGTTTCAACCATCGAAACTGCTTGTGCTTGCAGACAATGCTGATGCAGGCGGGTGGATGTCGGTCGATGCACTGCAGCCCTACGAAGAACGGGTACTTCTCGTTGCGTCAGAGTCTGTTCCAGCGGTTCATCGTGTATTGAACGATGCAGCTGATGGCGGATGGCAGCGTATGGCTCAGTCGATCGTTGACGGAGTCTTTTCCGGCTACGCGATTTTCTACGGCGTGAGGTTCAGCGACCAGACTTCGCTCGAGAAGGCGATGGCTGTTCTGCCTGTCACGGTCGCTAGGAACCTTCGAGTGGGTGCAAACATCCGCCCTCGGCTGGTGAATGGTCTGCCGATCCTTCGCAGCATCGGCAGGAATATCTACTTTCCTGGTGGTGAACCAGATCTCGCTCTTCCGGTTGGGGCAGAACCTCGCAAGACGGATGTCTTCATTGATGGGACAGTCGATAGTCTGCTCGCATCGATCTTCCCTTTCCCAATCAGCCGGATCGGCCCATGGAGGGAGGGGGCTCACGTCGTTCGCGCAGACGGGGAAGAGCTGACGTTCTTGGTCGCGCCTGGCCGCGCAGACGATCGGAACCCGCCCGGTATTGGCAAACTTGGTTGGTCGAATGGCAGGTTAGGTGATCTGCCTCTGCCGCAGTCGATCTGCGGATCCCTGTGCTCTGATAGAGCACCCGAACCGAATGCCGTGCTTGCGCGCCGCGGGGCAGCAGAGAACTGGCTCATCCTGCCCAGCGGCCAGTTGGAAGAGATAAGAGAACCGCTATCGCCAGTCGGTTTCGACGGGGTCAGCTTTCCGATGTTCGAGGTCGATCATCCGAAGGCGACGTGGCTAGCGCAGAAGCGTCGCGATCGATGGTCAGTCATCAGGATTCGTGTGCAGGAACCAAACTTTCGTAGTCTATCACCGCAAGACAGTGAGATCTGGCGAGAGCTATGCGAGGTTGTCGTTGCCGACGACCCGATCTGGCATATGTACCGAACCGCGTGGGAGAGGTTCGATGGACGCTGATCTAATGCTCGCATGGATGAGCGAAACAGGTGAAGGCGATATTTGGGATCTTCGTCAACGTGTGGCCTGGCTGGCCCGAAACGCCGACCTGAATCCTCAGCCATTTGAAACGGGCCGGTGGTTGCGGGATATGACCGCTTTGGCGCATGTCGAAGTTGACTGGGTCGGCGGACGCTGGGCGATGGCTCCGGCAGTTGCCGTGCTGCTGCCGTCATGCGGTGGTACGACTGTGCTTGCCGGCTGTCGTCGCCTTGGTCTAGTCGAGGAACTCGGCGATCTACTCTCGGTGCAAAAAATCCCCTGCGCTGCAAGCGATTCGCGACTGAAGACTCCGACTCAGGTCTATCTGCAGTTGGATACGATCAATGATCTCATTGAAGGTCTGAGTACTTGTGGCATCGACTATGGCGGTCGGGCGGCCCACCATATCGCGGACAGGTTGTCGCCATTGCGGCTGGGAGAACCCGCCGCGCCGCCCGCTTACGCCGCGCCAGTGAAACACCTTCAATTGGATGGCGCCCTACGGTTCGTAGATGGAAGGCTGACAAGCCAATCCGGGCTCTGCCAGATTTCCGTGCAAGGCCGTCCCTCTTACCTGTACCGCAACGGCGATGAATGGTTTCACACTGTCCATGCAGACGGTGTCCTCTGGGCCCTAGCCGAGAACGGGATCGAAGTCTTCCGCTGGCGGTTTGAGCGCGTTGACGGCGACGATGAGATGGGCACATTGTTTGTTGACCAGGGCGCACCACTCCCACCGCTTCAAGCACGCGCGCTCGTTCTGTGCAGCGGTCAGCCACCCGCCTTCGGTGAACTCGCAAAGACCGCAATCTATCGGAATGTTTCAAGATCAGTGGCCGACCAAGTAGCGCGATCCGTCCGCCAGCGACTCACGCCCATCACGTAACGATTAGAGGAGTTCATAGTGCTGCCAACGCTTCCCGCACCTTCCGCGCGCGGGCTGGACGTCATGGGTACGTTTAATCGATTGCGGGACGCATACTTTCGGTACTACGAGACACCCTTCGGGCTTGCTGATCCTCGGCTTCAGCAGGAGCGCCGCGAAATTTTCGACCATGACAACGGCGCATACCGCTTTCCCTTGATCGAGCTGCGGCCAGAGTATGTCAACGTTCCGCGTACGTTAAGCGAATCCGTCGCGGAGTGTGGCGCGCCAGTCGAACTGGGCGCCTTCGCGGCCGCGGGTCTGATACCGCCAGGCATTCGGCTGTACACACATCAGGAGCGTGCCTTGGCTGCCGGCCTGACACGGGGCCGGAACATGGTGATCACCGCCGGAACCGGATCAGGCAAGACGGAATCGTTCATGCTGCCGGTGATTGCCTCACTGCTCGAAGAATCCCGAAACTGGCAGGGTTCTGCAGCCAGCCTTCGGCCGTGGTGGCGTACCACGGGTGCGCCCTTTCAGTCGCAGCGCGCAGACGAGAGTCAGCGACCGCAAGCTGTCAGGACGCTGATTTTATACCCGATGAACGCCCTAGTGGACGATCAGCTGATGCGTATGCGGCGCGCGCTCGACAGTGACGCTGCAAGGCAATGGCTCGATGCCCATCGTCGGGGGCATCGCTTCTATTTCGGGCGGTACACCGGTGCGACACCTGTCACGGGGAGTCGTGAAAGCACACTCGCCTTGGGCCGCTTGCGGGATGTCTTGACCGAGTCTGATGTGCGTTCGGCGCGGGCCGCCCAAGTTGCCAGTCAATCCGGCGACCCAGATATCCGATTCTTCGTGCCAAGACTCGACGGTGCAGAGATGCGATCGCGCTGGGACATGATCGATGCACCGCCGGACGTGCTCGTCACAAACTACTCAATGCTCAACGTCATGCTACTACGCGATCGTGATCAGAGCTTCTTTGCCTTGACGCGGCAGTGGTTGGACGCTAGCCCCGATCATCGCTTTACCCTTGTGGTGGATGAGTTGCACACCTATCGGGGTACTGCTGGGACCGAAGTCGGATATCTACTGAGGAAGCTCAAGCATCGGCTGGGATTAGACCAGCGGCCGGATCAACTACGGATCCTAGCTGCATCGGCTTCGCTCGATGCGCAACGTGATCAGCAGTATCTCGAAGAGTTCTTCGGTGTGGACGCGAGTTCATTCGACTTCGTCGAAGGCGAACTCGACATGCCAGAGGTTACGCCGGTGGGGTCGGCCCAGGACGTGTCGGCGATCCTGGCGGCGGATGCTGAGGGGTCAGTCCAATTGGCCCGAGACCGGAGATTGACTGACACAATGCGTCGGGCATTCATCGACCACGGCAACGCAGAGCGCGTGTCGACCGTAGCGAAGACGCTCGATGTTGTTGCCGCAGAGATGTTTCCCGACGCTGAGCCAGAATTGCGGGATGAGGCTCTCAATGTTCTATTGAACGGTTTGACGGTTGCCCCAGTTGCTACGGACCCGAAACTACGGGCCCACTACTTCTTTCGAAACATACCTGGACTCTGGGCCTGTACTGACCCCACTTGCCCTGATGTGCCGGCGCAAGGTGGTTCGCCGCGGACTGTGGGCCGCCTGCACGCGGAGCCGACAACGCGCTGCACGTGTGGTGCGCGAGTGCTGGAGTTGTTGTACTGCCAGAACTGTGGAGACGTCCTTCTTGGAGGGTTTACCCCAGAAGGGGCGACACAGCAAAGTCGGGTTGACACACTGCTCTTAGCGGACATCCCAGAGCTCGGCAAGTTACCCGATCAGGTCCGATTGGACCGGACCGCCGCCAATTATCTCGTCTACTGGCCGAATCAGACGAACGCACTGACCGCGCCTGATCAAACGACTTGGACACGCGACAATAAACGTGTGCGGTATGACTTCCGCCGGTCTGCGCTTGTGCCGGCATCGGGCGCTATTCGCGTGACCGGTGCGGGCGGCGGACACACGGGCTGGACCTTCCATGCCGTCGTTCCGGCCGCTGGTCGCCAGCACCGCGACCCTGCCACCATTAGCCCGTACCCGACTGTGTGTCCGGCCTGCGGTGATGACTGGGAAATTCAGTACGGGCGTGATGGCGTTCGATTGCCCCACACCGACCCACTGGCCCAGCGCTCGCCGATTAGGGCGATGCGCACCGGCTTCGAGAAGATCAATCAAGTCCTCACGACGGAGCTGGCGACCGACCTCCCGAGCAGTGACAGAAAGTTGATTCTCTTCACAGACAGCCGTCAGGACGCGGCAAAACTGTCGTCAGGCCTTGGCCTCCGGCACTATCAAGACCTCTTGCGACTCTTGCTGCATCGGCAGCTTGACAGCGGTGGTGATGCACTAGCGGACATTCAGTTGGCGCGAGCGAATGTCGTTGATCGAGTTCGGACGGACGAGACGTGGGCCGCGTATAGCCGCCTTGAAGCGCGGGATGCAACGACGTTTGCGCAGATTCGAGATGTCTGGGAGTCGCGCCCAGGTACGAAACCTGAAGATGAGACACCCCTCGCGGCGCGGCTGGGACGCGGGCCGACAATCGAGGCTTCCAGTGGTGCTATCGCTGGTCAGTTACTCGACTTGGGAATGAACCCGGGTGGCCCGCACGCCAGTATGCAAGAGACTGGAGGAAAAGGGAGTCGGCGTTGGCCCACGCTCTACGACTGGAATGCCGCCCCGCCTACCCCACGAGGCAATCTTTCCGCTGAGCAGCAACGGCTCCTCGCAACGATCAATCAGTCGCTGTTGAGTGAGATGCTTGACGGCCTCTTTTCTGGCGTGGGCCGTGATTTCGAATCACTCGGGCTTGGGTGGTTGGCACTTGCGGATGATGCCATGCCACTTGATATCGCGCTAACGAACGACCTCGCCTACGCGCGGTCAGGCTTGCGCGTGCTCGCGGACACACGCCGGTTCTATGGGCTGCGTCATCCCCGCAGCGACCCCCCGCGACAACTCCGGAACTTCTGGAGGGCCATCGAACAGGCCGGTGGGCCGACCGAAGGCGACCTGAGGGCGAAGTTTGACGCCCAATGCGGCGCAGCCGTCCGTGATTTCCTCATTGATCCCAATGCCGTCGTACTGCGCCAGGGTGACGGCACTGGATGGGTTTGTGGCAATTGCCGAAGGCCGCATCTAGTCCGCGGCTGCGGCTACTGCACCCGATGTCAGCAACCACTACCGGCTCAGTGCACACCAGTTTCCCCCGAGGACGACTACTACGGGTGGAAGGCAACCACCGATTCTGGCCACTTTCGACTAAATTGCGAGGAGTTGACTGGCCAAACTGATCGGATAGATGCCCAGGCCCGGCAGTCGCGATTCCAAAATGTGTTCCTCGACAACGAGATCGCACGTGCTGATGGCGTTGATCTGTTGAGTGTCACGACCACGATGGAGGCGGGCGTCGACATCGGCTCCTTGTCTGCGGTGGTGTTAGGCAATATGCCGCCGACACGATTCAATTACCAGCAGCGTGTTGGCCGTGCCGGTCGACGGGGAACACCCGTCGCGATCGCGCTGACCGTATGCCGCGGACGTAGTCACGACGAGTACTACTTCGACCAGCCGACTCGGATCACCAATGATCCCACTCCTCAGCCATACCTGGCCGTCAACAGGCGTGAGATCTTCTTGCGATCGCTGAACGCAGAGGTGCTGCGCCAAGCGATGCCCGATGTGGAACAGAGCATCCTCGCTAGCAGTGGAACATTCACGCCGACGGTTAACGTGCACGGTGCATTCGGCCTTGTGGCCGAATGGAACGATGCAGCACCGGTTCTCACCGCATGGCTTTCAGCAAACCGCAAGCTTATTCAGGAGGTCGCACGCGCGGTTTCTGACCGCACGCCGCTTGCCGCGGATAGCGACAGCTTGGCTGATGAGGTGATAGCCCAACTGCCAGCGCTAATTTCAGACGCTGTCTCAGGAGCGGGACACGACGAGCTGAGCCAGCGGCTTGCTGAACGCGGTGTGCTCCCGATGTTCGGATTCCCTACCAGTGTGCGACATTTGTATCTCCGACGCCCCTACCGGTCGTACCCTTGGCCCCCTTCATGGGTCATCGATCGCGACCTGGCGATGGCAGTGAGCCAATTCGCCCCATTGAGTGAGGTCGTCCGAGATGGGCGTGTGTACACGTCCGTCGGGGTCGTTGATTTCGAACCTATCGGGCGGAGTCCCCGACCTCCAGCGGAAGATGTTCTTGGCTCCGAGCGGCCGATCCATCTTTGCCGCTCCTGTTCCTATCTAACTGACGATGACATCGGTGATGTGGCAACGTGCCCGCGATGTGGTTATGGTCCAGAGGGTTTCGCAGCGTTTCAACTGCGGGAGCCCCGCGGCTTCCGTTCGTCGCCCGCTCGTGATTTCGACGGCAACTTCGCCTGGACGCCGCGGGCAATGGCGGCGAGGGCACATGCCGACTTGGCCCAGTTGCAGCAGACAGATTTTGGATCTGCAGTGGCGTATTTCGGTCCTGGCGATCGCTATATAATCAATGACAACGGCGGCAGGCTTTTTCGTTTCAAGGAAGCTACGCCCGGTAGTCAAGATTGGGGCGGGTATGTCTCGGTCGATGCGATTGAGAAGGGCATACTCAATCAGAAGGACGCGACAGGTACCGAGCTTAAGGTCGCACTCGGGGCCGTGCAGCCCACGGATTTTCTGTTTGTAGGTCCACAGCAGGGCACTATCGCAGATCAGGGTTTGCGCCTGAATTTCGGTGGTGTAGTGCAACCGTACGGAGCGCCGGAACTCAAAGATGGTCGACGCGCGGCGTGGTACTCACTCGCGTTCCTTATCAGAAAAGTAGCGGCCGCAAAGCTCGACATCGAGCCGCTTGAACTCGTCGCGGGAATCTTCACCGGACTCGCCAACGGCGAGTCCGTCCCTTATGCGTTCATAGCCGACACGCTCGAGAATGGTGCAGGGTTCTCCACACATCTCGGGCAGCAACCGATCTTGGATGAGTTGATTCAGCAACTTCACGAATACCTTGATCGGCTGGCTGAACGCGATCACGTTGAATCATGCAGTGCTTCGTGCTATCGATGTCTTCGGGACTACGGCAACATGTCGTACCACGCGCTCCTGGATTGGCGTCTCGCGCGTGATCTACTGGAGGTCCTTGAAAGCGGTAGGCTCACGGTTGATACGGCCGTTGAAACTGCGGCGTTACGGGCGTGGTCGTACGGCTATGACGCTCACCCTCTCACCAATGTTCCAGGTGCAGTGCGTTTCACGCATCCGCGCCTTGGTGATCATGTCCTGATTGCGAGGCATCCCCTCGAAGCCACAGAGACGTCATTTATGGGGGACAGGCTGGCGGACACAATGGCCGAGGCTGAGATCGAGGCTTCTGACGCGCGCGGCATTGTTTTCGCCGACACGTTCACTCTTGATCGTGACCCGGGGAAGGTCTTCGAACTGTGCGACGCGATAATCCCGCAGACGTGACGATCGATACTGGGGGACCTCACAACTGGTTGTCGCCGACGCGCGCGTGGCGACTGACGGAGTGTGCTGCATCGGTCGGTCCGGTAGTGAATAGCCCGGTTCCATTGACCAGCGATGCGCCAAATGCAGGTGCCGTTGCTCACCGCGCAGTTCAGCTGTGGATCGAATCGGACGGGTATCGCGACGATGATCCTCGTAGTCGACTCTCTGAAGCGATCAGCGGAGCGCTGACGGAGTGCAGCGGCAGACCTACCGGCGAGTGGCCGCCTACGCGTGCGCGGTTGCTGGCGAGGGCATCACAACTGGCTGAACGCCTTCTCTGGGGTGACGACGTGCATGCAGAGCGAGAACTGCTAGATCCGATTCGGAGGCTTCGCGGAACTCCGGACATCGTGTTGATGAAGCCACGCGAGGCGGTGGTTATAGACCTAAAGACGCCGACCTCGAAGGAGGACTCACTACCTCCGTGGATCGTCTTTCAACTCACTATCTACGCCCATCTCGTTGAGCAGGTGCACGGGATTCTCCCCACCAAAGTAGAGGTGTTCCGGCTCAACCGCGGGCTCATGCCGCTAAGTGTGAACTCCACATCGGTGGAAGCCGCACTGGAAACCGTTGAGAGGGCACGCGAAGCGGACACGTCAGTCGCCACGCCAGCACCGGAGACTTGCCGGTATTGCCGACGCAGGCTTGACTGCCAACCGCATTGGGATGCTGCCGTTTGCTGGCCGGACGCCGACTGCGTTGATGGAACGATTGAGCGGGTAGAACGAGCGGCGAACGGCATCGCTGCCATCTTCCTCGCTTCCCCCCTCGGTCCCCGATGGGTGAGTGGAGTACCGGGCGATCTATTGACGGCGAATGCTGGTGAACGCGTACGTCTGGTTCGTTTACGACGCTCGGACTCGAACGACGACTCAGGGTTCAAGTGGTCCCGTCACAGCGCGCTTGCAGAGCTTCCGCCTGCTGCACCGGCTTGAGGGCTGCATGTCGCGGGCCGCAGTTTGGTGGTTCTTGCATTGACATCCGGCTATCGGGGACCTGCCCGGATCACCGATGGCATTAGGTTTGGTACGTCGTGGAGCTGTGTCAACGGCGGCTGAATTCTGAGCCCTCTTCGACGGTTGAGTTTGACCCCTTGTAGTGGTTACTGCTCGTGTTCGATGAGGTCGCGCCGGGTTTTGGTGCGGAAGGAATCGCCGGTGATGGTGATGACTTCTGCGTGGTGGACCAATCGGTCGATCAGGGCGGCGGCGCCGATGTCGTCGGCGAAGACCTCGCCCCAGCGCCCGAATGGCATGTTCGAGGTGATCAGGATCGAGCTGACGAGGCTCAAGAAACTTCCCCAGGTGTGCTCATTGAAATTCCCTACCCGTGGGCGGCTCTTACTGTAGCGTTCGCCGGGTTGGCGCGGTGGCGGCGCGCTGGTTTTGGGTGCGGGCGTGGTGGTCGCGTAGCCGGTAGGAATCTCCGTCGAGTTTGAGGACGACTGAGCGGTGTAGCAACCGGTCGAGCATGGCTGCGGCGACGGTGGTGTCGCCGAGGACTTCGCCCCATTCGGCGACCGATCTGTTGGTGGTGATCACGACGGATGTTTTCAGATACCGTTGTGCCACAACTTGAAACAGGGCTGAGGCGGCTTCGGCGGGTAATGGCAGATAGCCGAGTTCGTCGATGACGAGCAGGGTGGGTCCGGCGAAGAACCGCATGCAGGTGGCCCATCGGCCCTCGATCGCGGCTTTGTGGCAGCGGGCGGCGAGGTCGGCGGCGGTGGTCACATACGTGCGGTATCCGGCGTGTACTGCGGCGTGGGCCAGGCCGATGGCCAGATGTGTTTGCCGGTGCCTGGAGGTCCAATGAGCAGTACGTCCGTCGCGGACTCGAGGTAGGCGCAGGTGCCCAGTTCGCGGATCGACGTTCGGTCTACGCCGGGGGCGGCGTCGTAGTCGAACCCATCCAGGGTGGCCGGGTGGGTAGGCAGGCGAACCGTAGCCGGCCGACCAGTCGGCGGGCCTCGGTGGCATCGACCTCGATCGCGAGGAGATGCTCGAGGGTCTGGGTCATCGTCCATTCCTGCTCGCCAGCGGTTGCCAGGACCTGGGGCAGGGCTTGGGCGGCAGCATCGAGTTTGAGTACGGCCAGATGGCCGCGTAGTTGCTGATACAGCGAGATCGCTGGTTGTGACTGTGGTGCAGCACTATTGGAGTCCGACGATGTGGTCTTGGTGGTCATGGGAGGCGGGTCCTGTTCTGTGCGGCGCGTTCGTAGACGTTGAGGTCGATGACCGACGCCTCTACGGGGGCGGCGCCGGTGTTGGAGGCGTTGCGGCGCAACACTTCGGCGGCTTGTCGCGCGGTCTGGCCGGGTGGGATTCGTTCCTTGCGGCGATGCGGTCGACGACTCGGTGAGTCGATGGCCTGGGCGAGGGTGTCCAGGGCGACGACATGCCCGTGGTCACGCACCTTTGCTCCCGATCCGGCGGTGGCGAGGCGATGGCGGGCGACCACGATGCCCGAGGTGGTGGCAATGTCGATATGCCCGTCACCGAGGCGCTCGCTGACGGTCACCTCGCTCATCGCCAACTCCGGTGGCACCGAGTAGTGGTTGTCTTTCCTGGACACCAGCGCCTACAGAGACACGTGTCGCACTTCGGTGACAGTGGCCGGGTACGGCACCGGTGGTGGGGCACTCAGGGGCTCGCGTTTGGCTACGGTGAGCACGTTGGACCGGCCATCGCGGGTGCGACGCATCCCCACGTCTGAGCGGGTCCGGCAGAATGTGTCACATCTAGCCTGGGCGTCCTCGATGGTCACCTCGTCGGGAAGGGTTCGCCACCAGCGCTGCGCGGCAGTGTGATTGGCCCTCTCGACCACGCCCTTGCGGTTCCCGCGTCGGGGTGGGCACATCGCCACCGATACCCCGTGGTGCTTGGCTACGCCGGCGAACTCGGCAGTCAACGCCCCGGTCGCCGGATGACACACCGTGGCCATTCGGTCGAACCGCCACGACTTGGTGACCCCACCTACAACAATGGTCGCCGACCGCGTGAAGTCGGGCTCTTAAGAGCCGGAGCCCGGAAACTATCAGGATTCCCACGGTGGCTGTAAACTGGCCGGTCAAAAAACCCGACTTGAGCGTGCGAAGTCTGTGCTCCGACTGTTCAGCCTGTCGACGCCTGCTTGCGTTGATCCCGTAGTGCAAAAGTTCGAGCTCAGGCTCGTGCTCGTCCAGCCAATGTAGCGTCTGAACAGACACTGGCTCGTCAGTGTCGTCCGTAGTCATGGCGGCACCATACCCGCCGTGACGAACCGCTACCGCTCATCCGGAGGCAGAGGCCAATCCCGTCCCCAGTCGTCCTCCCAGGCAGGGTTGCTCGTCCGCGCCGTTGGTCGAGGTGCCTTCGGAGGTGGCGTGACACCCGGATCAGTTGTGTCGTCGCCCTCGATATCGATCCGCTTCATCGGCGGGGCCGCGTATCGAAGGAGTCTCTCGGCTTTGCTAAACGCTTGCGCTAGCTCACGCTCATACTTGTCGATCTGTGCCTGACTGTTGTTCTCCGGGTTCACCAGCTCGTAGCCGAGGCTCCAGGTCTGTATGGGGTTGAACCTCTCGTAGACACGTGGAAACGCGTTCTTGATCGTTTGGTTCCACATGGCCTTGGCCTCGGAGCCGTGGAGCATGATGACAGAGAGGTCGGGCAACTCCTCGATCACTCTGGTGAGCGCCTTGGCGCCCTGGTAGCGCTGGTCATAGTCGTCGAAGTCTGCACCGACCCACGGGATGGCGTTCCAGGACATGACGTCGTCGAACGCGATCTTCGCGTCCTCTAGGTATTTAGTATGGCGCTTAGCTGCCTTATCCCGATTGTCGAAGTCCAGGAAGCCGCTCCCGCGGTTGGCGGGGTCGGTGAGCGCACCCGGCATCTTGTGCACCGCGAGCAGCCTGGCCTTGGTGCCGCCGTACCGAGGCGATACGAACGGAACAAACCGGTTCCGTTCGGCCATCAATTGCTTGACGTAGGCGTTGATCGCCCGAACGTGAGCGTCGTCGATGTGGTCTTCAAGCCGGTATGGCTGCGCCTTCGGTGACTTACGTCCCCACATGGAAGGTCCCCCTGGTCGTCGGACATCTATGTAACCATTGGCTGGTGACACCTTCAGACAGAAGTGCAGGTTCTACTCATAAGACTTGGTCGGTGTCCGCAGGAAGAGTCTTGAGCATGACTGCTGGCAAGACCATCGCGGCACTGTCGACGCCTTGCGACCTGATTTCCGAAGTTTCACGTGGCTAGGATCTCGGGCTTCTTCGAGTGGGACGACGATAACCTGACTCCCGGCAATAAGCGGGAGGGCGGGCTTCATCAAAACCTGTATGACCGTGACGGCAAGCTCAAGGGAAACGCCAGGTTCATCCCTCGGGAGAAGTCAGACCGAGAATCCACCCGCCAGTCATCCAAACCGCGCGGCAAGAAGGGTGGACGGGGGCGAGCCCGTTCGAGTCGGCGGGACAGTGTCCGGGATGGAGTTGACGAATTCGTTGGCGAGGTCGGTGGGTTCGTTGTCGATGTGGTCCAAAGTGCTGTGCAAGGTGCGATTGTGGAGCTAGTCGAGGAGGCAAAACCCCACGCCAAGAAGCTGTGGGAGGAGAAAGCTCTGCCTGCCATTAAAGAGCGAAGCGCAGCAGCAGCGCACGACGCCTCGGCGGTGCTCGGTGAGAAGGCTCGGCCTTTGATTGAGCGGCAACGGGAGAAGATGGCGGTTCGCAGAACCCAGAAGGCAGCGGCCAAAGAGTCCGTCGTGGTTGAAGGAACGATCGTGGACTCCGGTCAGTAGCAGGCCTTGTTTGGTGACAACCGAATGTCGGATCTGATCTGGCGAACCCGTCGTCTCGACTACCTTTACTTAGCCTGTGTTTCGAAGACAACTTGAATCGCCCCGGGTTTGCTGGAGCCTCGGTTACTTGGTTCCGGCGACTGCCGGGACCGGGTTCTCACGGTAGATGGCGACCATGTCAGTCGACAAGTAGGCGGTCTCGTACTCGACCGGCGGGACGTGTCCGATCTCGCCATGCAGACGGCGGTGATTGAACCAATCGATGTACTCGGCGACGGCGAGCGATCTCGACCTCGCCGACACCGACCCAGCCACCTTGAGGGCGCATGATTGGGTTGCGGATGCATTCGGTTGAAGAGCGAGTTGAACGCCTCGGCCATCGCATTGTCGTACGAATCGCCCTTGGAGCCAACCGAAGTTACTGCGTCTGCTTCGGCGAGGCGTTCGGTGTAACGGATGGCTCGATACTGCACTCCGCGGTCGGAGTGGTGAATCAGCCCGGCCACGTCGTGGCCGGCACGCGACCGTGCCCACAACCCCTTATCCAGAGTGTCGAGCGCGAGGTCAGTGTGCATGGTGGTCGATATCCGGCGTTACACACCTCCTGGTGCTGGATGGTTACTCGGATCCTCGGATACGAAAAGCCCATGAAGGCAACGTCCGATCCTCGAAACTCATCAGCTCGACGCGATGACGGACGAAAAGCCCACAGAGGCAGCAGAATCCACCACCCCGACCGCGGCTCAAACCCATGAACAGACACCCAGGAACCTGACACCTGGAGCAGTGATGGATGTCCCCTCCGGCGTCACCGAATTCACCGTCAACGTCGCCTGGGAGGCGGATCGATCTGCGCCGTTCGAAGTAGATGTCGTCGCCTTCGAATTGGACCGCGACCACAAAGTGCTGTCCGACGACCACTTCGTCTTCTACAACCAGCCCGCCAGCCCAGACAGCGCAGTACGCCTGTGCATCGATGGAGATCGGGAGCAGGGGATAGCGGTCGACCTCTCGGTGGTAGGTGAAGACGTCGACCGCATCATGGTCGGCGCATCGATTGAGACGGCCACCTTTGGTGACGTCGGAGCTCTGTCGGTAACCATCGACACTTTCGAATTTACCTTCGCCACAGCGGTACTCGATGCAGCGACGACCGAGCGGTCGATGATCATTGCCGAGATTTACCGCCGTAACAACGTTTGGCGAATCCGTGCGCTTGGACAGGGATACGACGATGGCTTGGCCGAGTTTGCGGTGCGACATGGCGTGGAGATCGACGGCTGACCTGACGCGCTTCGGCCAGGCACGGTGGACCGACGCGAGGCCTCGCCACGAAGGGATGTTTCGAGGTGCCGCAAGGGAGCCCTCGGGTCAGGAACGTCGTCCGTTACGTCGGTCGAAGTATCGCGACGAGAAACTCGGAATTCGGGGTGAACGGCCGAATGTCCCACGCCGACAACAGCACGTCAGCCGCGAAGCCGGCCGTCGACGCGTCGTCGAGGAAGTCGTCGAACGGATAGTCTCGGCCCGCACCGAACCCGATCACCGCACGTCCGTCGTCGCGCAGGTGTGCGTGCAACCGCCTCAGCACGGTGACGCGGGTACTCGGCGCCAGGAACGTCATGACGTTGCCCGCGGACACGATGATGTCGAACGGCTCATCGATGCCGCGCGATGGCAGGTCGAGCTCGGCGAGGTCGTTGACCAGCCAGCGCGGTCCCGGGTGATCCTTCTCGGCCGCGGCGACGAGGACCGGATCGACGTCTACGCCGACCACGTCATGACCGACCGACGCCAGGTATCCGGCGATGCGGCCGGCGCCGCATCCGGCGTCGAGGATGCGGGAACCGCGGGCTGCCATGGCGTCGATGAAGCGAGCCTCACCGACCACGTCCTTTCCCTCACGCTCCATCGTGCGGAACCGCTCGACGTACCACTCGGAATGTCCAGGATCGGCGGCGACCTTCTGCATCCAGATGCTCTGTTCGACCATGCGACGCATTGTCGCAAAGACGCCTGATCCTGAGATGAGGGAGCCGGCGTCGCATGCGGCCGGTCGCCGTCGCGAGCTGTCACGACGGCGACCGGGGAGCGCACGCGAGCCATCTTCAGCGAATGCCGCCCGTGGGGGCGGGTGCGCTGTCGTGCTCGGAGGCGGCGAGACTCAGCCCTTCGACGCGAGTTCCTGCTGGTACTTGCGGGTCATGTGGTCGACGGCCTCAAGCTGCTTCGCGGCATGACCTTCCCGCACCGCACGTGCGTACTCGGCGGCGTCGAGCGTCGCCTGCGCCTGACCCTGGAAGTGCGGGAACACCTCCTGCGCGAAGAGTTCCGCGGAACGCTGGGTGTCCTGCGGGTTCGCCCAGTCGTGGCCCATCTGCAGGAGGCATCCGAAGCCGCCCGACTGGTCCCACAGACGCTGGACCTGATTCCGGGCTTGCTCAGCAGTTCCGATGACGCCGATACCGGCTTCGTTGATGAAGTCGATCATCTCCGTCAGCTTGCTCCCGGAGACAGCCATCTGGGGGAACGCCGCGACGTGCTGGAAGTAGTCGAACCACTGCTCGATGCCGTATTCAACCTGCCGGTACGCCTCGGCTTCGGTCTCAGCGATGTGGAACGGACCTGCGAGGGTCCACTTGCTGCGGTCGACGGTGACGTTGTTGGCCGCGGCGCGTTCCTCCACGACGTTCCAGTGGTGGCCGAGGGCGTCGAATCCGTCGGCGGAGAGTGTCGCGCCGATCGACAGCAGGCCGAGACCGTGGGTGCCGGCGAGTCGTGGACCGGTTGGCGACGCCACGGCCGCGACCACCACGTCGATGCCGTCGGCCGAGTGCGGCGCCAACTGGAGCTTGGCGTCGTACAGCTCGTGGGTGCGGGTCTTCGCGGACACCGTCTCGCCGCGGAGCAGTCGCACCACGATGTCGAGGTTCTCCTGTAGTAGCTCGCGGGTGTCGGTGGGGTTGAGGCCGATCATTGCGGAGTCGGTGGGTAGGGAACCGGGTCCGACGCCGAAGATGGTGCGGCCGCGGGTCAGGTGGTCGAGCTGCATGATGCGGTCGGCCGCCCACAGGGGGTTGTGGTAGGAGAGCGATGTGACGCCGGTGCCGAATCGGATGCGCTTCGCCCGTTGCGAGGCCGCGGCGATCATGATCTCCGGGGAGGCGATGATCTCGCTGCCCGCGGAGTGATGCTCGCCGAACCAGGCTTCGTCGTAGCCGAGGTGGTCGAGGTGTTCGACCAGGTCGAGGTCGCGTTCGAGGGCCGCGGTGGGGTTGCGGCCGGGTGCGTGGAACGGCGCCATGAAGTATCCGAAACGAAGCCTGCTCATGGGATCTCCTGTCGATCTGCTCGGCCGACGTTCTGTCGGCCACGACCCCGAGACTAGAAAGAGTGTGACTGGCGCCACAGTGCACGAAAGTGGACGGTTTGCACAGCGCCCCGCACGGTCGAATACTCCGGACCGTTGCACGGCGTTGCATGTGCTCCGCGTCACACTTGAACCGGTACGGTTCGGGGATCGCTTCCAGAGGAAGGAGTGGGCGTTGGTCAGTCAGTCGGTCGCGTTGCCCGTTGATGAGTACGAGCGGGTGTTTGCCATTCTCGACGTGTGTTCGCAGGCGGAGACTCTCGAGGCGCTCAAGAACGTGTTGATGGGTGCGTTGCACGAGCACTACGACTGTCTGAACACCACCTTCTTCGCCGGCCCTACCTTTGTCACCGCGTTCTCGGATCCTGACCCCGTGGTCACGGGGCGGATCATGCCGGTGATCGACGAGTATCAAGCGCGCTGGTATCCGAAGGACGTCTTCGCGTCCACGCAGTCGCGGGCGGCACTGTCGAAGAACCCGGCGATCTCGGCGGGCGATCTCGGCGGACTCGCTGGGGATTCGATCGCTATCTACAAGATTTCCTGTACCGCAAGCAGTTACACAGCGCAGCCGTGATGCATCTCGACCTCGCGAATGATTGTCACGGGTTGGTCGGGTTGTTCGACTCGGAGGGTAGGGAACCGGACCGCGTTCGGTTGCATGCCATGGGGTTGCTGTCGCGGCAGTTGTCGAACCTCGCGAAACTGCTTCCCGGGCAACCGCTCCCATCGTGGCGGGCGTGTCTGTCGCCGCGGCAGATCGAGCTGGCCGAACTCGTTGCGGACGGGCATACCAATGAAGAGATCGCGTCGATCCTCAACCTGGGAGTCGAGACGGTGAAGAAGTACGTCAGCCGGGTGTTCGCGGCAACGCGGGTGAGGAACCGGGCGGAGTTGGTGAAGCTTGTGTGCATGGAGGCGGTCGCAGGACCTCCGCCGTCGCTGCCGGGGTCCTAGACAGGACCAACATGGCGCGAGGGGGCTAGCGAGTGTCTAGGGGATCGAGTTGATGGCCCGGTTCAAGAACTGCTCGACTGATGCGCAAACGGTTTCAATCGGTGGATGATTGGCGTCGTACCGAACGATTGTCGTGACTACGACCGCGTCGCCAGACTGGACGATCATCGAGCATTCTCCAGGCCCCATCGAGGCCGAAAGCACTCGGCGACCTCCAATCTCGGTGTCTGCGAACCATGTCGAACCAGCGCTGTTTAGCTCCTTGTATCCGTCTAGTCCGGCCTCAGGACGCAACAAGTTGCCAACGAAGTGAGACAACGACGAAAGTCGGTCACCGTCAAACCTCCACGTGCAGCCGCGGGCTGTCTGGTGGTTAGAAGCCGCGACGTCTTCTACCGTATTGACGTCAATATTTATCGTCCGAAGTGCGGCGGCCGGAACCTGTGTACATGGTTCGTAAGGAGTGCCGTCATTGTTGTTGCTCCAGCGATCGGGAAACGAGTTTTCGAATGGCAGCGGGGTTCCCGCGTCATCAGTTTGCCGGATCCCGGCCGCCTCGGATGAGGGCAATGAGATTACTGAGGGGGACGTTTGAGCTTCGCCGGTTGTGGTGCACGCCGTCAGCGGCAGGCCTGCAAGCGAGACAGCTAGGAGTAGACCAGCCGCCTTCGTTCTTGGACTAGTTCTCAATCCGGTGAGCACCTTCTCGATCAGCGTTCTCGATGGAGGACGCCGCAAACTCGCACTGGACACCGAGTTTTCGTGCGAGCCCTACCTGCGTAAACAGCTCTTCCTTTAGTGATCTAACAGCCGCCGTTAGGCCCTCGTATACGGAGTTTCCTTCGACGCAGTCACCTAAGTAGTTGGCACGTCCAACGTTACCGAGATGTGCATTAGCCTTCGCGAGATCAGCGGCGGCATCGGCCGCGACCGCGGCCCGCCGCTCCCATAGTGCGCGCTCGGAGCGGAGTTGGTAGTCAGCGCCGCCCGAACTAGGTGGCACCGGTGGGCCCAGTCTGGGAAATACCGAGTCATCTAAGAACGGTGTCGTCACAAGTCCCCCTCACGCTCGCGCGCCCCGACGGCGCCCCACCCTCGCCGAACAGACTAGCGTGACCCGGCGATTCCGCCATCTGATCCTGCCCGCGGTGGAGTCTGAACCCAGGCAGTCCCACGGAGCCAACCCGCAGCGCCGAACTCCTCCAAATCGAGTACGCCTCGCGACCCGCGCGAACTGTGGGAGGGTGCGGTGAAGCCGCTGAGGACAGGTGGCCACCGAGCCCAAGCCCGGTGGCCACATCTCAACAACAACCCACTACGACCGCCGGCGCCCCCGCTTCCGGTTCGCGAGGTGGTACGAATCCCGCGACATCTTCGACGCGTACCCCGCACCCTCGACCCGCGCCTGCGCGCCCAGCACCTCGATGCTCCGCAACTCCTGCTCGATCAGCGCGTGCTCCTCAGGAGTAGCGAACGCCGACGCCCGTCGAAGTTGCGACGCCGACTCGCCCAGCAACTGGTTCCCGGCATCCAGGTCACCGGCCTCGAACGCCTCCGACGCCCGGAGCTTCGCGGCCTGCCCCTGCTGGTATAACCGCTCCGACTCCACCTTCGGATCCGGAACGCGACCCGACGTCTCATCACCCGGAACCACGTTCACCGAGATCGGTAGCGACACCGTGTGTTCGGTGAGCGTCGCGGTCTCCACGTACCGCAGCTCGAGCGTCGCGATCTGCGCCAACCCGAGAGCGGCCAGACCGTCGACCTTCATCCGCAGCAACAACTTCCGCTCCTCGAACGCGTAGAAGTCACCGAGCTCGACCATCACCTCGCCGTCAGCGGTCTGGTGTGCCGGCAGGTCGTTGTACAGCGACAACTCCTTGACCTGCGGGACGAAACGCACGGTCAGCGTTACCACCTGCGCCGACTTCGAGAGCAGGCCCTCGACCTCGCCGGCGATCGCCGCACCCGCGGCGTCCGGGTTGTCGGCGAACACGTGATTGCCGTTTCCCGCCCGCGCCATCGCCGACAGCAGCGTCTCGTCGTAACCGCGCCCGTAACCGAGCGTGGACGTGACGATCCCGTCCGCGGCAGCCTTCGACGCAACACTCGCGAACCTGTCGACCTCGGTGATCCCGCGGTTCACGTGACCGTCGCTGATAATCAGTACCGTGCCGCCCTGGATCCCAGCGGTCTGAGAACTACGGCGCAGCTCCCGCAGGCCGAGTAGGTAACCCGACGACAGATCGGTGCAACCACCGGTCGCGATCGACCCGATCGCGTCCACCGCGCGCTGCTTGTCCGACAGGGGAGCGGCCGGCACGACGACCTGCGCGTCGTCGTCAAAGGTCACCACGCCGAACGCATCCGACGGGTCCAACTGCGCGACAACGCCGGCCAGCGCCTTCTTCGCACCCTCGAGCGGACTGCCGGACATCGACCCGCTCCGATCGAGCACCACCTGCAGGGCAGTAGGGGTGCGTTTGGTTTCGGGTCCTGCGGGAGCCTGCAGTTCCAGCAGAACGGTCACTTCGTCGGCGGTCTCGTGGGCCACCATCTCGACGTCCAAAGCAGCGGAGAGTTTCATCTTCATTCCTTCCTCCGTCCCGGCATCCGATCGAGACGGCGACTTTTCGCGAATGTGAGTTTAGTACTTTGCGCAGACATTCGCATAGTCTTTTGTCGTGACCACTCGTTCGACGACGCTCACCGACTACCCACGACCGAACGTGGCCGTCGATATCGCGGTCCTCACGGTCTCCGACGGCGCGCTGAATGTGGTGATCCAGCGCGATGAGCAGGGGAGAGCCGCGTTGCCGGGACGGTTCGTCCGGGAGCGGCACACCGTCGAGGAGACGGTGCGCGAGGTGCTCGAACTGAAACTGGGGCTCTCGCCCGATCACGTCCATCCGCATCTGCTGGCGGTCTTCAGTGACCCTGACCGGGATCCTCGCGGGTGGACGATCTCGGTCGCGCATGCGGTCGCGCTGCCGGCCGCCGAATTGTCCGACGTCACGGGCGAACTCGCGCCCGTGACGTCAACCGGCAGGCTGGCATCGGGGGAGCGGGTCCTTTACGACCACGCCGAGATCATTGCAGCGGCCACCGACAAACTCCGCGAACGCTACGAAGACCAGCCCGACCCGGACAACCTCCTGCGACCGCCCTACACGCTGTCGGAGCTCCGGGAATTGCACGAAGCGATCCTCGGTCGACGCCTCATGCGGGACTCGTTCAATCGACGCGCGCAACCGCTGCTCGCACCGCAGCTCGACGCCGAAGGTAAGCCTGCCACGAGGGTCGGGGGTGGACGCCCCGCCCGCCTGTACGCGAAAGACGCACCGCCGACCGCGACCTTCGGGTGGCGGTTACCCAGCCCGAGGTCCGACACGCAGTAGCGGCCTCGAAGATTCACCCCGTACGATTTCGCGCGGGTCCACAGCGTCGTGCAACCACCGAACGAAGGAACTCGATGACGGAATCCCCGGCCCCGCTGCGTCGTGCGTTCGGTCTCCACGACGCGGTGCTGGTCGGGCTCGGGGCGATGCTCGGTGCAGGGATCTTCGTCGCACTCGCGCCGGCGGCCGCCGCTGCCGGTTCGTGGCTGCTCGCCGGCCTCGCGATCGCTGGCGTCGTCGCCTATTGCAACGCAACATCTTCCGCGCGGCTGGCGGCGCTCTATCCGGTCTCGGGTGGCACCTACGTGTACGGCCGGGAGCGACTCGGCGAGTTCTGGGGGTACCTCGCCGGTTGGGCGTTCGTCATCGGCAAGACCGCGTCGTGCGCGGCGATGGCGCTGACGGTCGGGGTCTACGCGTGGCCGGAGCACGCCCACGCGGTCGCGGTTGCCGCCGTGGTCGCCTTGACCGCGGTGAACTATGCGGGAGTACAGAAGGCGGCGTGGCTGACGCGGATCATCGTCGCGCTCGTGCTGGCGGTGCTGGCCGCGGTGGTGGCGACCGCGTTCACGTCCGATGCCGCCAGTCCCGACAATCTGACGCTTAGCTCGGACGCCGGCGTGCTCGGCGTGCTGCAGGCGGCCGGCCTGCTGTTCTTCGCCTTCGCGGGTTACGCCCGGATCGCGACGCTGGGCGAGGAGGTCCGCAACCCCGCGCGCACCATTCCCCGTGCGATCGGCATCTCCCTGGGGCTCACTCTCGTGGTCTACGCGCTGGTCGCGACCGCGGCCCTTTGCGTTCTCGGGGCCGACGGGCTCGGCGCCGCCGCAGCACCGCTGACGGCCGTCGCCGAAACCGCGGGCGCCGACTGGCTGGTCCCTGTCGTCCGCGTCGGCGCTGCGGTCGCGGCGATCGGGTCCCTGCTCGCACTCATCCTCGGGGTGTCGAGGACTGTGCTCGCGATGTCTCGCGACGGTCATCTACCGCGGGCGCTGGCCGCCGTCCACACTCGGACGCAGGTCCCGCATCGCGCCGAGTTGGCGGTCGGCGCGGTGGTCGCCGTCGTCGCCGCCACCGCTGATGTCCGTGCGGCCATCGGATTTTCGTCGTTCGGTGTGCTGCTCTATTACGCCGTCGCCAACGCGTCGGCGCTCACGCTGTCTCGTGAGGAGAACCGTCCCGCGCGTGCCATCCCCGTGGTGGGTGTCATCGGGTGCGTGGTGGTGGCGTTCACGTTGCCGCTTGCCTCGGTGCTCGCCGGGATGGCCGTCTTAGCAGTCGGAGCCGGCGTGTACGCGATTCGCAGTACACGCCGGCTCCGACATTAGGACTCAGGCTGAGGCGTCCGTCACGGGTGGACGCCGCGCTGGTTCAGCCACACCTGCGGGTTGATCTTCTTGCCGTTGGCATCCCAGACCTCGTAATGCAGGTGGGGGCCGGTGGACTGGCCGCGGTTGCCGACGGTGGCGATCTGCTGGCCGGCACGCACGTGCTGTCCGGGGCGAACGAAGCTCTGGTCGACGTGACCGAAGACGCCGACGGTGCCGTCGTCCTGCTTCACGCGGACCCACTGCCCGAAGCCCGACGCCGGGCCGGACTCGAGGACCACTCCGTCGGTCACGGCGTAGATGGGGGTGCCGATCTTGTTGGCGATGTCGACGCCGTTGTGGTTGGTGCCCCAGCGCGGACCGTAGCCCGAGGTCACGGTGCCGCTGACCGGCTTGACGGCCTTGCGGATGCCCGGGTGGCCGGGAACGGCGGGGGTGAACACCGACGGCGGCAGGATGTCGCGAGCGAACTTGTCGACCTCAGGCGGCAGGACGAAACCGGCCGGCATCTTCACGCTCTCCGGCAGCGCGACCTTCGGCAGTGCGGGGGCGGGCTGTGCAGCTGCCTGGGCGGCCGTACCGGCAGTCAGTCCGACGGCACCGACGAATGCGGTGAGCGCGCCGACTCGTACCGCCTTGCCTACAGTGGACGGTGCGGTTGAACGATGCCGTCCGGGTCGGCGGCTACGGGGGGTCGAGTCGAGCAACGCGTGGAGCGAGTTATGGGCATTCAGTCGGTGTCGAGGCACAGCTTTTCCGTCTCAGGTTAGGTAACAGTTCGGTCTCAGCGAGGACACGGCGAGGTTACCCACACGGACTTAAGGAGACCCTGAGAAGGCTCCTCGTAGTGGGTGAACTCACTCTTCGTGATTGCGTTATCGAGCTGGTCGACTACGTGGCCTGTGTCTCGTGGGGGCCCTGCGTGGGTCGCTGTAGCGTTCAGTGGGGACGGCCGAGAAGGACCGCCGGAGCAGCTTTATCTTTGCGGCGAGCTGGGACTGGGCCCACGTTTTGCGAGCCCTGTTGGCCTCGTGACGACCCAGGTCGGTCTATGTATTTGAATAGCGAGGGGTCGCGACGATCCACGGCCCGGCCCGGTAGGCGAGAGGCGACCCTGTGATGAACGGCGACTTGTGTGAGGACGCTCGGTCAGTCCTTGTCGACTTCTACGACACTTACGGAAAGTCCACGGTCGTCTACATCGCGGTGCCTGACTCGGACGCGAGATCGTTGGACTCGTACTACTCACTTGAAGGTGTTGAGGTTCGCGACTCGATCGAGTTGCGCGCAGACCTGGGCTACGGGTGGGGTTTCTCAATTCAACCCTCGGCCGTGACGCTGTCGGACGATCTCTACTCCCTCACGATCGAGGGGAGTGATCTCCATCTCTGGGCGACGGCCATGCATCGTGTCTACCGATGGGGATGGATCCGCTTCTCTGTGGCTCGAGACACGGCCCTCACAAGGAAGCTGCGCAACTTTGACGGTGCGGCGCTCGCCAGGTTCTACGGGGAGGAGCGACGAAAGGGGCGCCGCGCACGCCTTCTCAGTCTCTGCGAAGACGATGCGCGGTAGGAAGCGCACGAACACCGAGTTGCGGCAGGTTGTGGACAGCCGCCGTGAGGATCGGGTCCGGGTGAAATAGCATCATCCGGCACGGGGATGACTGTCGGGGGAATCGATGACTGTGACGTATGCGGGTGAGGTGCGGGCGTATCTGTCCGGGTTCGGCGACCCGCCGAAGCTGTACGACGCATTGCGTGAGGCGCGCCTGTCGGTGCCGCTCGACGTCCACGGCCGCGTCTTCACCCTGACGCAGAGCGGCATTGCGTGGATGCTCGCGTTCACGACGCCACAGCGTCTGCGCGACTTCGCCGACCTCGCCGACCGCGATCCGGCCGAGATCACCTACGTCGACGTCACAGGCCAACAACTGATCGATGAGGTGCTCGACAAAGCGCCCGAGCCGACGGGCCTCGTCGTCGACGCTGTGACGTCGGAGACGGTGACGTTCCCGCCCACCAAGGAACTGACACCTCACTGCTTCTACGACGACGAAGGTGAGATCGTCCGATGACCGACAACCTGGGCGTCACTCCGGCGGATCTGGAGAAGGCGAGCACGGGAATCAACGGGGTGATCGACGGTCTCGGCCAGACCGGCGTCGGCTCCGGATACAGCGCAGCTCTGGGCCGCGGGTACGGCGACCTCGACCTCGACGGCAAGACGATCGGCCACGCCGACCCGAAGGCGGGTCTCGAAGAGTACTGCGATCGCTGGGAATGGGGTGTCCGTGCATTGGTGACCGGTGCCGCCGAGCTCTCCCGCGGGCTCGGACTCGGCGCCAGTCACTATGAGCGCGAAGAGGAGTGGGCGGCCAACCAACTCAAGGACTGGACGATGGATCTCATCGGCGACCCCAACCTGACCGCCGAGCAGATCAAGGACATGTCCTGGGGCGATCTGTGGGACCACAACCGCAACGCCGTGACGAACCCGCAGTGGGCCCTGACCCCCGAGGAGATGCAGCGCCACAAGGAGTTCTTCAGCGCCACCAGGGCCACGTTCCTCGACGACATGGGGACGATAGGGAAGCACGCCGTCAACCCGGTGTCGTCGGTCACCGACACGATCGACGGATTCCAGGAGAACGGCTTCATCGCTGACGCCCCAGCCGATCCCGATCCTGCCGTACCGAACGGCAATCAATGACCAGGGCAACCTGAATGGGCATGTTCGACTTCCTCGAGGACGGCAAGGAGTTCCTCGGGGAAGTGGTCGACGGCGCCACCGACCTCCTCGGCAGCGGCTTGCGCACCGTCGGCCTCGACAAGATCGCGGCCACGGTCGAGGACTTCGGCGACGACGTCGCCAACTCCCTGGGAGCGATGCCCGACGAGCTGGAGCTCGAGCGCACCAACAATCCCAGAGAACTGGTCCTCGGTGACCCGGCCGGGATACGGGAACTCGCCGGGAAATTCACCGATTTCGCCGGTAACTTCACCAGCGCCGGAGAGGGGCTACGCGGAATCTCGGCCGGCGATTGGACCGGGGATGGTGCGCAGGGCTTCGGCGACGCCATCGGAAGCCAGGTGCCGAAATGGTTCGCGGCGGCCGAGGCGGCGTCGAAAGCCGCTGCCGCGCTGACGAGCTGGGCCGGCGTCGTCGAGTTCGCCCAGCAGAAGGCGGCCGACGCCGTCCGCGTGTGGGAGGAGGGTAAGCGCAAGCAGGCCGAGTGGGACGAGAAGCGGAAACAATACAACGCCGAACTCGACGACTACCAGAACGACCGCCGCGACACCCCGCCCGTTCACCCGGGGCCGGATCCCTGGCCGGGATACCGGGATGAGGCGCGTCGAATACTGAAAACCGGCCGGGACCACCGCAATTCAGCGGCGCCCGGCACAAAGGCGGAACTCAGCGGCGCCGCGAACCTCGCACCGCCCATGCCGTCGGCATTCGAGCAGGCGCAGATGAGTGCGAAGGATATCGGCACAGCCGGTTTCACCGCGTTCAACCATTTCGAAGCGGGCCTGATCGGTTCGGTGACCGAGGTCGTCAAAGCCCTCAACATGCTGAACCCGACCAGCATCTACAACGTCACCAACCCCCACCAATACGCGCGCAACACCGCGGGCATGGCTGCCGGCCTCGTGCATCAGGTGGCACATCCCGATGAGTTCGTCCGCGGGTTCATCGGGTCCGGATGGTCGGGTGACCCGTCGCAGGCCCTCGGTAACCTGACCGGCAACATCCTGATGACGGTCGCGCCCGGCCCGAAAGGGACCGCGGCACTCACAGCGGGCCTCAAGACCACGCGGCATCTCCCGACGCCGGATTCTCCGACACCACGCATCGGATCGGCGTCGCACGATGCCGGCCCGTCGCAGATCGCCCCACAACCCTCCACACCCGGCATCACGCCCGCAAGTCACAGTGCGACACCGTCATCCGATCTCCTCGGCAGCGACAGACCTGATCTGCCCATCACGCACGACGGCCCACCGGTACCGCAGGTCGATGGCTCGACGACGAGTGCCCAGCCCGACGTGCCTTCACCGTCACCGTCCCCGTCGCCGTCCTCGCTTCCAGATCAGGGGATTCCCGCCGGTGGGGCCGTCGATTCGTCGCCCACCCCGACACCGGACGCACCACCGGCACGTCCCGATGCTCCGCCGACATCACCGGATCAACCCGTCGGCGGCGCGTTCGACAGCTCTCCACCGGTCGGAACCCACACCGACGGACCCGCACCCACCTCGACACCAGAGCCAACGACGCCCCGCGGAGACGGACCGGACCCGACGACCTCCGATCCGGTCGACGGCACCCCGAACTCTCGGCCCCTGGGAGACGACGACCCGCCCGGGCCCGACCGTGGTGAGACGACCACGCCGACGGGGCTCGGCGCAGCTGACACCAGCTCGCCGTCCACGACGCACACGCCGATCGACCAGGATGGTGCGCCCAGCGTCGACCGCCATGACCCGTCGTCGACGACACCGGACGGCGATGCCGCGCAGCCGAACCCGGTCCGGACCGACGACACCGATGCCACAGACCGCGACGGTGCCCCGGTCACCGGCACTCCGGAACCGACTCCGTTCAAGTCCGATGGAGACGGCCCCGGACACGGCCCGGCCCGCACCGACGAGCCCACCGGTCAGCACGCGCCGAAGGCGGCCGACGATCGCCCCGGGACTGCGGCACACCCCTCGCGCACTGACTCCGACGCCCCGTCGCCGGGGGCACGACCCACGCCCGTGGCGCCGCACGTCGACGCCCCGACCGCCGGACCCCACCCGGGAGTCGACACCCCGACCCGTAGCCCGTCTGACGATTCGCCGGCCACCCCGGTCGCGCCGGTGTCCGGACCTCACACGGCACCGACGCCGCACAGCACACCCGACGCCGGACAGTCGAAACCGGCCAACGCACCGGTCAACCCGGCCAGCCCGAACAGATCGGATGCCCCTGCGGCACCACCGCGCACACCCGACTCCGCTCCCGACCGCACCCCGCCCACCCGAGCCACACCGGAGACGGTCCCTCCGCGTGACGGTGCCCGGCCGGCACCGTCGAACCTTCACCATGCGCCCGAACCCGCGGTCCGGCACACTCCCGACCGCGACCCGGGACATCCCGCCACCCGGATCACCCCAGAGGAGCGGCCGATCCCGGCGGCGCTGTTTCCGGACCGACCGGCCGCGCCGCACCGATCACCCGCCGCGAACCCGCGTCCTACGACGCCGGATCCCGACTCGTCGCCGCGCCATCCCGACCAACCGAACGGTCCTCATTCCGACACGCCCGAGATCGACCACGACACCCGGGAACCCCACGACCCGGCGAACCCCGGCAGACCCGACGACCACGCGCCGGACCGGGCGGACACCAGCGAGGGCAACGAGACGCCGACGCAATGCCGCAGTAACGGCGAACCGGTCAACGTCGCATCGGGGGAGTACTTCCTGCCGTTGACCGACGTCGAGTTGGCGGGCGTACTCCCGCTGCGTCTGACGCATCGCCACCGTTCGCGCTATCAGTGGGGCCGCTGGATGGGTCCGACCACACCGTCGACCTTCGACGCGCGGGCGATCGTCGGCGACGACCTCGTCACCATCGTCGATGCCGACGGCACGATGACGAACTTCCCCAAGCCCGAAGGCGATTCGGTGTCGCGCAGTGTCAACGCGACCGACTGGGAGCTACGGACCACCCCGACCGGCGGCTATCAGGTCACCCACGTTCGCGACCGCCTGAGCTGGTTCTTCGTCCCGATCCCCGAACTCACCGGGATCGATGTGCGCGCCGGGAGCATTGCGGTGTCGGCGATGACCGACCGCCACCAGAACCGGATCGAGTTCATCTTCGACGAGCGCGGACGGCCCACGGCGGTGGAACACTCGGCCGGCTACCGGATCGACGTACAGTGCGACGGCGCGCGGATCCTCGGCTACCGCCTCACCGCGGGACTGGACGGCTTACCCGTCGATCAGCAGCTCTGCACCTTCGACTACCACGAGGGCAACCTCGCGGCGTCGACCAATGCGGTCGGCGGCACAACGTATTTCGGCTACGACGACGCTGCCCGTATGACGTGGTGGCGTGACTCCCTGGATATGGAGTATTGGAACGCCTACGACGACCTCGGGCGGGTGACCATTCAGTCCGGGATGAACGGGGTGTGGTCGGGGCGGTTCGAGTATCACCTGCGTCCCGACGGCAACGGCTCGTACACCACCTATCGCGATGCCGTCGGCGCGACGACGGTCTACGGCATTGACACCGATGGTCGAGTGCGTCAGGAATCCGACCCCGGCGGGCGGATCACCGCCACCGACTACAACGCCAACCGTCAGCCGCTGTCGATCACCAGCCCAGGCGGTGCTCGTACGGTGCTGCGCTACAACGCGTTCGGCGATGTCGAACAGGTCACGGCACCAGACGGGAAGGTCACCGACGTCGTCTACGCGGGCCCCGGCCGACCGGAACGGATCGTCGAACCGGGCGGCATCACGACACGAATCGGCTACGACGAGAACGGTTCGCCGATCAGCGTCGTCGACAACTCCGGCGCAGTGACCAGCTACACGTACGACGAGCACGGGGCGCTGACGTCGCGCACAGACCCCGACGGGGTCGTCGTGCGATACCGCAACAACGCTGCCGGCCTTCCGGTCACGATCTCGGACACGCTCGGCAACACCACACGGATCAGTTACGACGGCTTCGGGCGGCCGACCGAGGTCGTCGATGCCGAAGGCGCACGGACGGTTGTCACCTACGACGCGATGGGTAACCGGACGAGTGTCACGGCGCCGGACGGCGGTCAGTCGCGGTGGGAGTACGACGGCGAAGGCAACTGCGTCGCGTACACCGATCCCGTCGGCGCGGTGACCCGGTGGGAATACGGGCATTACGACCTACCGGTCGCACGCATCGACGCCGACGGTTCGCGCACCGAGTTCAGCTACGACGCCACACGTCGCCTGATCGCGGTCACCAACCCCGACGACTTGGTGTGGACCTACACCTACAACGCCGACGGCACGCTGGCGTCGGAGACCGACTTCAACAACGCGACGACGACCTACACCTACGACGGTGAGGGGCGACTGGCGTCACGCACGAACGCTACCGGGCAGGCGGTGTTCTTCACCTACGACGCTGCCGGACGCCTGATCAGCGACAGGACTGCCGACCCGAACAATGCCGACCTCGACGGGGAGACAACGGAATACAGCTTCGATGCGGCGGGGCGACTGGACGCTGCGACCGGTGCCTTCGGACGCTGGCACACGAATTACACGGCCGCGGGTTTACCCCAGCTCACCGGTGTTCACGACGGTCAGCGCGACTGGATCATCGAATCCGCCTGGACCGGCGCCGGACGACTGGCGTCGCTGACCTCGCCGACCGGCGTCAGCACGCGGTACGGCTATGATCCGCGAGGTGTCCTCGACTTCCTGTCCAGTGCGGGACGCTCCTGCGACATCACCACCAGCGCGACCGGGCGGGAACAGCGTCGGCGCTTCGAAGGTGCAGCGATCGATTCGACGTGGGATCCGGTGGGACGTCTCACCGGACGTTCCGTCATCGCTGTCGCTGAGCGTCCGGCGGCGCTGAACCTCGGACTTGGTGCAGCGAGCGTGGGGGAGAGGCGGCCCGACCGAACAGTTGCGGCCGCGGAGTACAGCTACCGCTCCGACGGGATTCTCGCCGCGTCGACGTCGACACTGGGTGCCGGTCGGACTGACTATCGGGTCGATGTGCTCGGGCGGGTCGTCGAGGCCACGAGTCCCGCCGGGTCCGAGCAGTTCTCGTACGACGCGACGGGCAACATCACCGACTACGCGTCCACAGGGGTGATCAGCAGTAGCCCCGAGGTGCATGGCGACGCTCGATTCCCATTCCCTGAGGTGCGAGGCGCTATCGACCCCCTGCTCCCTGAGGTGCGAGGCGCTAGCCGAGCCTCGAAGGGCTCGAAGGGCCGCCGCCGTTACTCCGGCACCCTCCTCGTGGACGACGGTCGCACGTCCTACCGCTACGACGCTGCGGGTCGCGTCATCTCGATGAGTCGTCGCCGGCTGTCGCGCAAACCAGATGTGTGGCAATACGTATGGGATGCCCACGATCACCTGCGGTCGGTGACCACCCCGGACGGCACTTCGTGGACCTACACCTACGACCACGCCGGACGTCGACTGTCGAAAACCAACCAGTCGACCGGTGAGACCACGCGCTTCCATTGGCATGGGGAGCACCTCGTCGAGCAGACTGACCTCGCCCCGGACGACGGCCAGCTGCTGCGGGCCACAACCTGGACATACTCACCATCCGCCTACGCCCCACTGGCACAGACAACCACTTCTGAGCCAATCAGCCTCACCGAAGTCGACTCCTCCGAAGGTGACGACCAAGACCGCGATCTCAGCCTCAACCTAGGCGGCAACCTTCCAACAACGCCAACCTCGACTCGCCGTTGGACGCAGTCTGAGATCGACCGTGAGTTCTTCGCAGTCATCACCGACCAGATCGCTGCGCCGACCGCCCTGGTCGAACCGAACACGGGAGAGGTTGCAGGACGATCAATCCGGACCGTCTACGGCGAAACCGCTTGGACAGGCGTATCGACGCCATGGTCGTACCCGGGCCAGTACCTCGATCCCGAGACCGGACTGCACTACAACCGCCACCGCTACTACCACCCAGACACCGGGCGCTACCTCAGTCCTGACCCGCTCGGTCTGGCACCAGCACCGAATCCGCATACCTATGCCGGCAACCCATCGGTGTGGGCGGACCCTTTGGGTTTGTCACCGACTGCTGCCTGCGGCCAACCCGAGATTCCGACGCGCTCGTTGAGCGATTTCGATGCCGAAGAAAGACGTCAGATTGAAAAGACTCTGAGCGAGATCGGTAGGTATCCGGTTGATCATCCCAATCCGGCTAACCCGAAGAAGCTCCGCGAAGGGTGGGGCCGTCAGTATCAAAACCGAGAGGGGCGCCTCCCTGGTGCACGCGGACCCCTCTCGCCTTACCTCGAATATCGCGTCCTACAAGGCCCAGGTGAGAAAGCACCCGGACCGCGGAGGATTGTTCTCGATGAGGTGACGTACGACGTATATTACACAAATTCGCATTACGGGGACTGGGTAGTGAATGGTGCAATGCCGGATGGGGTGATGTTTTGGAAATTGCAGTAGCGCGGGATAATTGGACGGGTTCGGTCTTGCGATACAACCGGCCTTCGCCCGGAGTTGGGCGGCCGGCCGCGAAGTGGGAGTTCGACTTGAACCGACCGTTCGACGACTTACGCGAGGATCTTTCAACTCTTCCCCTCAACCCCCCTTCTAATGTGATATCCATCGATGCCTTCGAAGACTCACTCGGTGATGGCCTGATGGACGCGGTCGACTCGGTCGAGATCATCTTCGGCCATTGGACAAGACTCAGGAGTCTTGAGAACGAGAACTGGAAGAACCTCACTTGGGCAGTTTGCTCAGCGGTTGACCGTTCGATGAGGTGGTGGGACTACGATGAATTCCCGCCTTATGACGAACCGCTTACAGAGATCGAGATCCTGTTTGCCGATACAGCGGGAGACCTAGTCATACCGCGGAGGGCGCACCGACCCGAGACGGTTGCATCTATTGCTTTCTACCGTGAGCCACACCTGACCGCCGGCTACTCGCACCGCACCTATGAACTCGACCTTACGGGTTGTCGCACGTTCGATGACTTGGGGCAGCGACTCCGCTTGTGCGGCTTGCTTCAGGACATCGGCAAAAGCCCAACGGACGTCGATTCAGCACTCAACGAAGCGATCCTGGAGCGGCTGACCGATACCCACGTAACGGTTGAGTGGACCGGTCGCCTCTGCGACGGTCATCCAGACTTCCCGGATCAGGCGCAGATCGAGTCCTCGCTCGCGTTCAGACTGTCGGAGATCATGCGCGCCGCCGAGGAACAAGCCGTCGACGGCAAGCGTTCTCCCGTACTTGAGGTCAACATCGAAGCGCCTGTTTTCAATCTTCCGTCGGATGTCCTTGCGAGACCTTGAGAACTCAGCAGTGGATGCCCGGTGGCGGTGTCGTCCGCGTCATTGACGCACAGGCAACGATGAACCGAGCAGGAGTGCGGGCGTCATCGAGAACGCCTCGGAGCAACCGGTCAACATGGATGGAAGGGT
>NZ_JALPSY010000030.1:0-72279 GCF_023218005.1 Gordonia sp. C13 | reverse complement strand
CCCGGCCCCCCCCCACGAAGGCCTGGCGAGATGACGTCGCCGGCCCTTCGTGGCTCGCTTCGCTCGCACCTCAGGGAACGGGTGGGCACATTCGCTCGCACTCAGCGAACGGGTGGGCACCTCCCCGACAACCGGCAGACTTCAACTCCACCGGCAGACTTCGACTCCACCGGCAGACTTCGATCGACGTCTGCAAGTCGAGTTGAGGTTCGCCGGTCAAAAGTCGCGCGCCGAGGCCGGTTCCAGCTCCACCATCTGCGCACTGCCGACGTCTGCCGGGAGCTGGTGGGTCACGACCACGACGATGCGATCGGGACCGAAGAGGTCGTCCTCGACACCGAGGAGGCGTCGGAGGAGACCGTCGGCGTCGTCGGCAGAGAGGTGTTCGGTCGGCTCGTCGAGCAGGACCATCGGTGCCGGGTGGAGCAGCGCGCGAGCGAGGAGCAGGCGTCGACGCTCGCCGCCGCTGACGGCGTCGGCACCGCCGGTCAGGGTGGTGTCCAGACCGTCCGGAAGCCGTTCGGCCCAGCCGTCGAGGCCGACCGTCGTCAGCGCCGCGAGGATCTCGTCGTCCGTGGCGTCACCCCGCGCGACGCGCATGTTCTCGCGGACCGACGTCGAGAAGAGATGTGCTTCCTCGGCGAAATAGCAACCGGCCGAGCGAAGGTCGACGGGTGCGCGGCTCGACACGTCGACACAGGCGATGTCCCCGTCGACCGGATTGAGCAGCCCGGCGAGGGTCAGCAGAAGTGTGGACTTGCCGACGCCGGTGGGTCCGACGACCGCCAGCCGCGATCCCGGTCGCAGGTCGAGGTCCAGACCGTCCGCAGGACCGAGGACACCACGGTCCCCGCGGCCCCACCGCAATCGGTCGGTCGACACCTCGACCATGCCGCGGTGGACCGCCACATCTGCACCGGACGGTTCGGTGCTGTCCGCGGCGTGTGCGCCGTCGACCAGAGCCATCACCCGCGCGGCGCTCTGACGACTGCGCTCGATCTGCAGTCCGGCCTCGGTCAGCGGCGCGGTCGACTCGAAAGCCGAGAGCGGAAGCAGGATCAGCACACCGAGGATCATCGGGGTGAGCCCCTCACCACTGGCGATCCCGGCGATCGAACCGGTTGTCTGCGACGCCAACTGGATGGCGATCACGCAGGCCGCGACCAGCGACGCACCCATCGCGAGCGGGGTTGCCGCGGCGGCCGCCGCCTCCAGCCGACGACCCCGATCGGTGGCCGCGAGGTGCCGGCGATCGGCATCCGCGGCGGTCTCGAGCAGTTCCTTACGCCGACGCGCGACGACGAGTTCGGATGCGTGCCACAGGGTGGTCGTCGTGGCCTCTGCGGATGCGGTGGCGGCCCGCGCACCGTCGCGGAGGGCCGAGGCACCACCGCGTGCCGCGAGCCACGGGGCGAGACCACCACTGATGATGAGCGCGACGGCGAGCACTGCGGCGGCGGGCAGCGAGACCAGCGCCATCACGACGACCGCGGCCACCGCCGTCGTCACACCCACACCGATGGGGATCAGGCCGCGGATGAGTGCGTTGCCGATCTCGTCGATGTCATCGCCGGTGCGGGTCAACAGGTCTCCGCGCCGGAGGGTCACCGAGTAGGCCGGTGAGCCGGTCGCGAGCGCCGTGTAGACCCGTTCGCGGGCGGTCGTCATCGCACGCAGGGCGAGGTCGTGGGTGGCGAGTCGTTCGAGGTAACGGAACAGGCCGCGCGAGATACCGAGTGCGCGCACGGCGGTGATCGCGACCGACAGGTACAGCACCGGCGGCATCTGCCAGGCCCGGGTGATCAGCCACGCCGACAAGGCCGCGAGGCCGAGCGCCGACAGCGACCCGCCGACGCCGAGCAGCAGGGCCTTGGCGACCGCACCCCGGCGCAGGCCGAGGAAACCGAGCGCGCGGATCAGTGGGTCGTCGCGCATGGCACACCTCCGTCGAATTCGACCACCTGGTCGGCGAATTCACGCGCGATCCCCCGGTGGGCCACCACGATGACCGTGTCACCGGCGCGTGCACGGTCGCGGAGCACGGTGAGGACCGCACGTTCGGATGCCTCGTCGAGGTGGGCGGTCGGCTCGTCGAGCAGCAACAGCGGAGCCGGCGACGCGAGCACTCGCGTGAGTGCGAGCCGCTGACGCTGGCCGGCGGAGAGCCCTACGCCGCCCGCACCGAGTCGGGTGTCGAGCCGCTTGGGCAGTTCGAGCACGACGGAGTCGAATCCGCTGGCCGTCGAGGCACGGTCGGCGGCGTCGCGGTCGAGCGCGCCGAAGAGTTCCACGTTCTCGCCGACCGTGCCCGGCACGACGACCGGCTGCTGCGGCAGCCAGGCGATCTGCTCGTGCAGGGACTCTGGATCGGCATGGGTGACCGGGATGGACCCGATGAGCACCGAACCGTCGTCGGGTGTCAGCAGACCCATGATCGCGGCCAGGGTCGTGGATTTCCCCGAACCGTTCGGCCCAGTGAACAGCGTGAGCGAGCCGGGCCGGATCGTCGCGCGCAGCGACTCCGGCGCCCAGCCGTCACGGCCGTGCACCCCGAGGTCGAGGATGGTGATCGGCGCGCCCGCTACGGTGACTCCGCGGCCACCGCTGACCGGCATCGGCGCGGCGTCCTCGGGAGAGTCGATCAGCTCGAAGACCTCCCCGGCGGCGGTCACGCCATCGGCGGAGTTGTGGAACTGTGCGCCGACGCGTCGGAGCGGCAGATACGCCTCGGGCGCCAGGATCAGCGCGAAAACACCTGCGTAGAGCGACATCTCGCCGAACACCAGGCGCAGACCGATGCCGACGGCGACCAGGGCGACGCACAGGGTCGCGAGCAGCTCGAGGACGGCCCCGGACAGGAACGCCACCCGCAGCGAGCTCATCGTCGAACGCCGGTGTGCCTCACCGAGTTCGGCTACCTGGGCGGCCGGGGTCTCGGCGCGGTTCAGCGCCCGCAGAGTCGGCAGCCCGGCGATCAGATCCAGCAGCTGCGCGGTCAGTCTGCTCATCGTCGCCAGCTTGCGGGTGGTGCGATCCCGGGTCATGAGTCCGACGAGAACCATGAAGATCGGGATGAGCGGCAACGTGATCAGGATGATCAACGCCGACGGCCAGTCGGCGAAGGCGATCACCACGGTCACCGCCGGCGTGAGGATCACCGCGCTCACGAGTGCCGGCAGGAACCCGGAGAGATACGGCCCGAGCGCATCCAGTCCCCGCAACAGCACGGTCGTCGCGTGCTCACGCTGCGTCAGCAGCTTTCGCGGTGACGTCCGACGCGGATCGGTGAGCACGTCGAGTGCCTCCGACCGCAGTTCCGCGATCGCCTGCTCCGCCGCACGGTGCGCATACCGGTCGTGCCCGTAGGCCATCACGGCGCGAGCGGTCATCGCGACAGCCAGGACGACCAGGTGCACCCACTGCGCGTCGAAAGACCGCGACCCCGGGAAGACGATCAGCTCCGACAGGATCGAGGCGGCCATGCTCGCGGCCACGATGATCGCGATCACCTGCGCCACGGCGAACGCCGCCGTGACCGCGACGTAGCGTCGGGTCGTCGTTGAATACCGCAGCAGCCGCGGGTCGACCGGAGGCGTCACTTGCTCGACACGCGCAGCGAGGGCAGGCCGTGATGCTCCGGGATGTTCCCGACCGACAGGCGCTTACGGAAAACCCAGTAGCTCCACGCCTGGTAACCGATCACCACCGGGGTGATGAACAGCGCCGCCCACGTCATCACCGTCAGCGTGTAGTCGCTCGACGACGTGTTGTCGATGGTCAGGTTCCAGTCCGGGTTCAGGGTCGAGGGCAGCGCGTTCGGGAACAGCACCGCGAACAAGGTGGCCACCGTCCCGGCGATCGCGATCGAGGTGAACAGGAACGCCCATCCCTCCCGGCGCACCTGCGTCGCGACGAGCATGCCCACCGCGGCGACCGCGGCGATCAGCACCGGGATCCAGGTCCAGCCGTTGCCGTAAGCGAACTGCGTCCACAGCAGGAACGCGGCGGCCACGACGAGCGTCGGCCATGCGAGGCGGGAGGCGTAGCGGGCCGAATCCTCCTGCAGGACACCGGAGGTCTTCAGCGACAGGAACACCGCACCGTGGGTGAGGAACGCGAGCAGGGTCGTCGCACCGCCGAGCAGCGCGTACGGGTTCAGCAGGTTGAAGAACCCGCCGGTGTACTGGGCGTCGGCGTCGATCGGCAGGCCCCGCACCACGTTCGCGAAGGCGACCCCCCAGAGGATCGCGGGAATCCACGACCCCAGACCGATGCCGACGTCGCACCACTTGCGCCAGCGCGGATCGTTGATCTTGCCGCGCCACTCGATCGCGCACACACGGGTGATGAGGCCGATCAGAATGAGGAACAGCGGCAGGTAGAAGGCGGTGAACATCGTTGCGTACCAACCACCGAACGCCGCGAAGAGCGCGCCACCCGCGGTGAGCAGCCAGACCTCGTTGCCGTCCCACACCGGTCCGATGGTGTTGAGCAGCGCCCGCCGGCGCTTGTCGGGGTCGGCCTCGGGATCGTCGGGTGCGACCTTGTCGTCGCCACCGGTGTGACTCGACCCGAGGATCGGCATGAGCATGCCGACGCCGAAGTCGAAGCCCTCGAGGACGAAGTAGCCGACGAAGAGCACGGCGATGATGAGGAACCAGAATTCCGGGAGTCCCATGTCACTCTCCTCTAGTACGCGAACGAGAGCTGTTTGGGCTCATCGGAATCGGAGTCTGCTTCGTCGTCGCTGTGGCCTGGTGGCCGGGAGTCGTAGCTCGCCGGTCCCTCGATCACGTAGCGGCGCTGCAGCATGAACCAGACGACACCCAGCGCGCCGTAGAGCAGCGTGAACCCGATCAGGGTGACAAGCACCGTCCCCGCGGTGTGGTTGGAGACGCCGTTCTGCACGAGCATGCTGATGCGCAGCGGATCGAGGTCGTCCTCCCAGTTGGGTGCGACAACCCACGGCTGGCGGCCCATCTCGGTGAAGATCCAGCCGGAGCTGTTGGCCAGGAACGGGGTCGGGATCATCAGCAGGGCGATGAAGCCGAATCGCCTCGACTCGACCACCCGCTTGCGGCGCGTGTACCAGAGCCCGCCGAGGGCCACGACCACCGAGCCGGCCGCCCATGTGATCATCGCCCGGAAACCCCAGTAGGTGACGAACAGGTTGGGTGCGAAGTTCTGGTTGGCGGGCACGTTCGGGTTGTCGGCGAAGGCCTTCGTGTACTGCTCCTGCAGCTCCTCGACGCCCTGCAGGGTCGAATCGAAGGAGTGATCGGCCAGGAACGACAGCATCTTGGGGATCTCGATGATGTGATCGATGTTCTCGCAGTTGTTCTGACGTCCGATGGAGAGGACGGAGAAGCCGGGGCCGGTCGCGGTCTCGCAGAGCGATTCCGCCGAGGCCATCTTCATCGGCTGTTGCTTGAACATGATCTGTGCCTGGATGTCACCGGTGATGAACAGCGCGACGCCGGAGACTAGCGTGACCCACAGCGCGAACCGGGTGACCGGCCGCCACAGGTCGCGCGCGTCTTTCTCCAGGTCTTCCGGAGTGGCGTCGACGTGGCTCGGCGATGTGCTCTCCGGGACCTCACTGGTGTCACCGGTCTCGGACGCTTCCCGCAACTTCTTGGCGCGCCAGGTGTTGCGGGCCATCCACCAGATGCCGATGGCCGCGACGAAGGTGCCCGCGGTCAGGAACGCACCGGCGATCACGTGCGGGAAGGCGGCGAGCGTCGTGTTGTTGGTGATGACGGCGAAGAAGTCGTTCATGGCGGGGCGGCCACGGGTCTCGTCCCACTCGACGCCGACGGGGTGCTGCATCCACGAGTTCGCGGCGATGATGAAGTACGCCGACGCGTTGACGCCGATGGCCGCCAACCAGATACACGCCAGATGGACGCGTCGCGGCAGTCGGTCCCAGCCGAAGATCCAGAGTCCGATGAAGGTCGACTCCAGGAAGAAGGCGACCAGGCCTTCCAGCGCCAGCGGCGCACCGAAGACATCCGCGACGAAGCGGCTGTACTCACTCCAGTTCATCCCGAACTGGAACTCCTGCACGATGCCGGTGGCCACGCCGAGCGCGAAGTTGATCAGGAAGAGCTTCCCGAAGAACCGGGTCGCGCGCAGCCACTGCTCGTTGCCGGTGACGTGCCACACCGTCTGCATCACCGCGATCATCGGTGCGAGACCGATGGTCAGCGGCACCAGGATGAAGTGATAGACGGTCGTGATACCGAATTGCCATCTGGAGACGTCCAGAGCGTCCATGTATGCCTCGAATCAGGTCACCGGCTGAGCCGGCGGGTGCCGAAGTCGCCTACTACTTCCGGTAGTAGGCCCTGAGCGCGACGTTACGCCTGGTCACCGACCCTGTTCAAGCGCCAAAAGTCCCATCGGGCCACCGCCGCCGGTGCATTCGCTCTCACCCGCGACCAGATGTGATGCGGCCCCGGGATCAGCGCCGAGTGACCGAGATCAATCGCCTTCCGCGGCAATGGCCCGGTCCACCAGACCGGAGAACCGATCGGCGTCGGCAGGCACCGGCATCACGTAACGATTGAGATGGGTGACCCGGGCCGCGAGCGTCACACTGCTGACCAGCCAGACCGAGTCGGCCGCCACGAGGTCCTCCGGGCGCAGGATCTCGACCTTGGTCTTCCAGCCCTCCGCATCGGCGAGATCGAAGACGGCCTGGGCCGTCGTCGAGGCGAGGATGCCGATCTCCGTCGGCGGGGTGACCAACGTGTCCCCGTACACCGCGACCACCGTCGAGCGCGGCCCCTCGAGCACCGCCCCTTCGCTGCTGACGAAGATGACGTCGTCGTAGCCCTCGGATGCGGCATGACGCAGGGCAGCCATGTTGGTGGCATAGCTCAGCGTCTTCGCGCCGAGCAGTTGCCACGGCGCCTTGGCCGCCAGGTCGATGGAGAAACCGCGCTCGAGGGTGACCACCGAGACGCCGTCCGCGCGCGCGGAGGCGACGCGCTCGGGCACCCGCTCGACGGTCAGGTACGCCGTCGGGGCGTACCCGTGTTCGCGTCCGCGGGTGTAGACCAAACGCAGCAACGCCTCGTCCGACGTCCCGTGCTCGGCAGTCCACAGCTTGACCGCGTTCTCGATGGCAGCGCGCCACTCGTCGGGGTCCGGCGCCGGGAGCTCCATGGCGGTCGCGCTCCGGACGAGGCGTTCGAGGTGCAGGCGCACCCCACGCGCCCGGCCGGCACGGACGAGCAGGGTCTCGAAGACGCCGTCGCCGCGTACCGCCGCGAGGTCGTCGGCGTGCAGGAATGGTACATCGGCGTCGTGTTGGGTGCCGTCGAGGGTGAGCAGGATCGAATCCGACATGGATAAGAGGCTCCCACGAGCCCCCGACCCCTGCTCCACACCCCTGGTGCGCGACCGACCCGTAGAATCGAACCGTGAGCCGTTCACCCATCCTGACCAGGCATTCCAAGGGCGGGGCGGTCCCCGGCCCCGGAGAGTTCCACTCATCGGAGACCCCGTGGCACTTCGGTGATCCACTCGGGGAACAGAGAGCCGCCGCCACCGGGGTCATCGTCGTCGATCGTTCAGACCGCGCCGTCATCGAGATCCCCGGCGAGGAGCGCCTGAGCTGGCTGCACACCATCTCTAGCCAGCACATCGCCGCACTCCCCGACCGCCGTAGCGCGGAGAACCTGTCTCTCGACGCCAACGGTCGCGTCGAGGAGCACTTCGTCATGACCGACATCGACGGCATCACCTGGGTCGACACCGAGGGTGCACGCGGTGAGGCCCTCGCCGGATTCCTCGCCAAGATGGTGTTCTGGGCGAAGGCGCAGCCGGCCCCGCGGACCGACATGAGGGTCCTCACCCTCGTCGGTCCGGGTGCGGTGACCGGACCCGTTGCCGAGCCCCTCGAGATCCCCGCCGACGCGGACGTCTACCAGGCGGGCAATCTGCCCGAGACGCACCACGAGGACGAGCCGCTCGGCTTCTGGCGACGGATGCCGCCGCTCGGCGAGAACCGCGACCTGCCCGTCGTCGACCTCGTGCTGCCCGAGTTCGTCCTGTTGCGCTGGTGGGACGCACTCGTCGAGGCCGGTGCCCGGATGGCCGGCAGTTGGGCGTACGACGCGCTGCGTGTCGCGGCCCGCCGTCCGCGCCTCGGCGCCGATACCGACGAGCGGACGATCCCGCACGAGGTCGACTGGATCGGTGGTCCGGCCGATCAGGGCGCCGTCCATCTCGACAAGGGCTGCTATCGCGGCCAGGAGACGGTGGCCCGGGTCCACAACCTCGGCAAGTCGCCACGACGCCTGGTACTGCTGCATCTCGACGGGAGCTCGGATCAGCGTCCGACGACCGGCGATCCGGTCACCGCCGCCGGCCGCACCGTCGGCCGCCTCGGCACCGTCATCGATCACTACGAGTGGGGTCCCATCGCTCTCGCGCTCGTCAAGCGCAACGTCGGTGCGGACGTCGAACTGACGATCGGGACCGAGGAGCCGGTGAGCGCACGCATCGACCCGGACTCCATCCGCGAGGACGATCGCGTCCAGGCCGGTCGCGCCGCTGTCGAACGGCTGCGCAGCGGCTCGGTCACCCCGGGTAGCTGACGCGTGGACACCGGAACAGTGCTGGCCGTCTGCGCGGCCGGCCGAGATGTCGTCCTCGACAAGATCGGACCCTCCGCGATCGACAAGCGGCCGCTGGCCGGCCGTGCCGAGGTGCACGAGCTGGGTCTGGTCGCCGACCATCAACGCAACCGTAGATATCACGGCGGCGTCGATCAGGCGGTGTACGCCTACGCCGAACCCGACGCGCAACGCTGGTCCGACGAACTCGGACGTGAGCTTCCTTACGGCTGGTTCGGCGAGAACCTGCGGATCGACGGGATCGACGTCACCGACGCCTTCGTGGGTGAGCGCTGGCAGGTCGGTGACGACGGGCTCCTCCTCGAGACCACCATCCCTCGCGTACCGTGCCGGACCTTCGCGGTCTGGGCGGATGAGCCCAGGTGGGTGAAGAGGTTCATGGACCAGGCCGATTTCGGTGCCTACCTGCGCGTTCTCCAACCGGGCACGGTAGCCGCGGGCGATTCGGTGACGGTGATCCACCGTCCCGACCATGGCGTCCGGGTCCGACAACTGCTCGTCGACGCCGACCCCGAGTCGATCAGGACACTGCTCGCCGCCGACGATCTGCCGGTCAAGGTCCGTCGCGAGGCGCAGCGGATTCTGGGCAAGGTGGAGAGATCGGGCGGCGCGGCGAGGCAGGGCGCGGCACACAAGTCCTGAAGGCGCGCTAGACTGGGCAGCACGACAGAATTACTTCAAGAGAACGGGGCCGCCAAATCGTTGGCCGCCCCGTCATTTTGCGAGGGGGTCCCGTATGGGCCGCGGCCGGGCAAAGGCAAAGCAGACGAAGGTTGCTCGTCAGCTGAAGTACTCCACTCCGAACACCGATCTCGAAAGCCTGCAGCGTGAGCTGTCCGGGCAGACCAGCTCGGTAGATCGTCCGGATCCGGTGGATGAGTGGTTGGACGAGGACGAGTGGCGCCGCGCCTGAGGCGCGCCACTCATGGGTGCCGGTCTCCCCGACGACACCCGATCCCACCCCACCACGACCTCTCCGCTCAGCGGACCCGCGGTGACGCGGGTTGATGTTTTCGTACGTACCAGACGGCCGCAGGTGACTGCGGCCGTCTGATGCGTGCGCGGTCGTTTCTCGACTTCCAGCGGTGCTCACCGCGGTGACAACCGGCGATGAGCATCGCTGATCTGTGCTGTCCACCGGAGTGGCGATCATTCTCTGACGACGAGAAAGCGGCGGGAACCCGAGGGTCCCCGCCGCTTTCTCGTACGTGTGAAGGCGGTGTGCGCCCGTGACTCTCAGAAGCGCGGGTGCTCACCCACCAGGGAGACGCGTGAGCCGGCTTCGGTGCTCTTGGGGTCGTTGGACCGCTTGATGGTGCCGAGGACCCAGTTGTCGACGTGCCGGGCGGTCAGGACCGCCTGCGCGCGGTCGGTGTCCTCGGGCGCGACCACCGCGACCATGCCGACACCCATGTTGAAGGTGCGCTCCATCTCGAGCTGCTCGACGCGTCCGCGCTGCTGGATGAGAGCGAAGATCGGGGCCGGGGTCCAGGTGTTGCGTTCCAGTTCGGCCACGAGGCCCTGCGGGATGACGCGGGCCAGGTTCTCGGCCAGACCGCCACCGGTGATGTGTGCGAAGGTCCGCACGTCCGCCTCGGCGATCAGCGCGAGGCAGTCACGGGCGTAGATGCGGGTCGGCTCGAGGAGTTCCTCGCCGAGCGAGCGGCCGAACTCCTCGACGTGGCCGAAGAGATCCATGTGGCCCCACTCGAGCAGCACCTTGCGGGCGAGCGAGTAGCCGTTGGAATGCAGACCCGACGATCCCATGGCGATGACGACGTCGCCGGCACGGACGCGGTCGGGGGCGAGGACCTTGTCGGCCTCGACGACGCCGACGGCGGTGGCCGACAGGTCGTAATGGTTGTCCTGCATGAGTCCGGGGTGTTCGGCGGTCTCGCCGCCGAGCAGTGCACATCCGGCCTCGACACAGCCGTCGGCGATGCCGGCGACGATCTGCGCGACGGTCTCGGGGACGACCTTGCCGACGGCGATGTAGTCCTGGAGGAAGAGCGGCTCGGCGCCGCAGACGACGAGGTCGTCGACGCACATGGCGACGAGGTCGCGTCCGACGGTGTCGTGCTTGTCGATGGCCTGCGCGACGGCGAGCTTGGTGCCGACGCCGTCGCTGGCGGCGGCGAGGACCGGCTCGCGGTAGTTGCCCTTCAGCGCGAAGAGGCCCGAGAAGCCGCCGAGACCGCCGAGGACCTCGGGGCGCGACGCACGTTTCGCATGCGGGGTGATCAGCTCTACGGCTCGTTCACCGGCGTCGATGTCGACTCCGGCCGCCGCGTACGACGCCTGCGGCGTAGCGCCCGTCGTCTCGTCGGCCGCCGCATCCCGCTCCGTCATCTCCGCAAGCACCCCTTGTCAAAAGTTGTTACCGGCGTGTTCGCCGACGATCACACGGTACCGGAGTGCCTTGCCCCCGAATTCAGGGACGCATCACTGCGCTGACGTTGTCGTTGGGCTTGGTCAGCGGGTCGACGGTTCCGTCGTGTGCAGCGGAGGCCAGCATCTGCTCCAGAACCGCCTTGCCCATGGAGGTCTCCTTGGGCAGCTCGATCGGGTACTTGCCGTCGAAGCAGGCCGCGCACAGGTTCGATGCGGGCTGCTCGGTGGCACCGATCATCTCGTCGATGCTGATGTAGCCGAGCGAGTCGGCGCCGATGGCCTGGCGCACGCCCTCGACCATGCCCTCCTCGGACTCCATACCGTTGGCGATGAGTTCCGCCGGGGAGGCGAAGTCGATGCCGTAGAAGCAGGGCCAGCGCACGGGGCTGGAGGCGATCCGCACGTGCACCTCGGCGGCACCGGCCTCGCGCAGCATGCGGATGAGGGCGCGCTGGGTGTTGCCGCGCACGATCGAGTCGTCGACGACGACGAGACGTTTGCCGCGGATCACCTCGCGCAGCGGATTCAGCTTGAGTCGGATGCCGAGCTGACGGATCGTCTGCGACGGCTGGATGAAGGTGCGGCCCACGTAGGCGTTCTTCATCAGGCCCTGGCCGTAGGGAATGCCCGAGCCCTGGGCGAAGCCGACGGCCGCGGGTACACCCGACTCCGGCACCGGGATCACCAGGTCACCCTCGGCGGGATGTTCCTTGGCCAGGCGGCGGCCGATCTCCACCCGAGTGGAGTGCACCGACCGGCCGTGGATGTTGGAGTCCGGGCGGGCCAGGTAGACGTATTCGAAGACGCAGCCCTTCGGCGTCGGCTCGGCGAAGCGCTTGGTGCGCACGCCGTCGGCGTCGATCGCCAGCAGCTCACCGGGTTCGATGTCGCGGACGAAGGATGCGCCGACGATGTCGAGGGCGGCGGTCTCCGATGCGACGACCCAGCCGCGGTCGAGGCGGCCGAGCGACAACGGACGCACACCGTGCGGGTCACGCGCCGCATAGAGGGTGTGCTCGTCCATGAAGGTCAGGCAGAAGGCGCCCTTGAGGGTCGGCAGCAGCTCCATGGCCGCCTGCTCGATCGAGCTGTCGGCGGCGCCGTGTGCCAGGAGAGCACCGACGACATCGGAGTCCGACGTCGCCGCCGAGCTCTTGATGCCCTTGTCCCGGGCGCGAGCGGCGAGGTCGGCGGTGTTGACGAGATTTCCGTTGTGCCCGAGCGCGACGCCGGTGCCGGCATCGGTGGTGCGGAAGATCGGCTGGGAGTTCTCCCAGGTGGTCGAACCGGTGGTGGAGTACCGGCAGTGTCCGATGGCGACGTGGCCGCTCATCGCACCCAGTGTCTGCTCGTCGAACACCTGGCTGACGAGGCCCAGGTCTTTGAACACGACGACCTGACTGCCGTCGCCGACGGCGATGCCCGCCGCTTCCTGCCCGCGATGCTGCAGCGCGTAGAGGCCGTAGTAGGTGAGCTTGGCCACTTCCTCACCGGGCGCCCAGACTCCGAATACGCCGCACTCCTCGCGCGGTTCGTTCTCGGGCTGGTCCAGTGGAGCGGGTTCGGGCGCGCACCCTCCGGCTGCGGAGCATCCGCCCGCCGGTGTGGGAGCGAGCAGGTTCACGTTGGCGATCGAGCGATCAGTCATCGACTAGCTCCCCTGGGCTGCGAATCGGTTAACACGTCAATGTGCTGGGAGACAATTCGGAGTTTACGTGCCTGTTGCCTTCCAGAGCGAATCTTGCAGCGGCGTTCGGAGCGCAGTAATTCCACGCAGGAGCGAGGAGTGACGGATCACACTCGGCGGATCACCGGCTTCTCCACGGGCCCGGACCCAGCGGAACCAGTGGCAACGGCTCTGCGACCAGGTCCGCGCGGTGGCCCGATGCGTCGAGTTCGCCGGCGCCGAGCGCGGCGTCGTAGGTCCGCAGCCCGGTCACCATCAGCAGCCACGTCCGGGGCGAGGTCTCGACGACGTTGGGCGGCGTCCCCCGCGTGTGGCGCGGACCCTCGATGCACTGCACGGCGACGAACGGCGGGACACGGACCTCGACAGAGTTGCCCGGGGCGAGGTGTTCGAGGGTGCGGGCCGTGAGGCGGACAGCGGCGGCGAGGGCGGGCCGCGACGGGGTGGGGGCCGACTCGTCGACGAGCCAGTCGGCGACCGCGAGGACGGCGGCGCGCACCTCGGCCGGGTCGGGTCTCTTACGCGGGGGCACGTCAGTCATCTTGCAACGCCGGTTGACGGCGCCCGAATTGGGGCAGTATGTCTCGCATGGGCGCGGAAGTGAACAAGCAGGAGTTCACCGGCGAGGATCGCGTGAGGTTCCGGCGGCAGGTCGGTCGCGGGACCGACGCGATTGCACGGATGTTGGCCGAAGGGCTGTTCACCGACCAGGGCCGGCCACCCAAACCCCTCCTCGGTATGGAGGTGGAACTGAACCTCGTCGACGAGCAGATGCGTCCCGCCATGGCCAACGCCGCCGTCCTCGAGGCGATCGCCGACCCCGACTATCAGACCGAACTCGGGCAGTTCAACATCGAGATCAACGTGTCACCGCGGCCCTTCACCACCGACGACACGATCTCGCTGGAACAGGCGCTGCGGACGTCACTGAACCGTGCGGAGGACCGCGCCGCCCGTACGGACAACCACCTGGTGATGATCGGCATGCTGCCGACGCTGAAGGCCGAACACTTTGCCCATCAGTGGATCTCGGCCAACCCTCGCTACGACCTGCTGAACGAGCAGATCTTCAACGCCCGCGGCGAGGACCTCGAGATCGACATCAGCGGCGTCCCCCTGGCCGACGGTTATCACACCGAACGCCTCCACACGTCCACCGATTCGATCCTCCCCGAAGCCGCCTGCACCTCGCTGCAGTTGCACCTGAGGGTGGCCCCGGAAGACTTTGCGGCGCATTGGAATGCCGCCCAGGCCATCTCCGGGATCCAGGTGGCGCTGGCCGGCAACTCCCCGTTCCTCGCCGAGACCGCGCTGTGGCACGAAAGCCGTATCCCGGTGTTCGAGCAGGCCACCGACACCCGGCCGTTGGAGCTGAAGAACCAGGGCGTACGCCCGCGCGTCTGGTTCGGCGAACGTTGGATCAACACCATCTTCGACCTGTTCGAGGAGAACACGCGCTACTTCCCCGCTCTCCTACCCGTCTCGACCGACGTCGACCCCCTGGCCGAACTCGACGCCGGACGTATCCCGATGCTCGACGAACTGCGACTGCACAACGGCACGGTCTACCGCTGGAATCGGCCCGTCTACGACATCCATGAGGGCCAGGCACATCTTCGTGTCGAGAACAGGGTGCTCCCCGCCGGACCGACGGTCGTCGACACGATGGCCAACGCCGCCTTCTACTACGGGGTGGTCCGCGGGCTGGTCGAGGCCGACCGGCCGCTGTGGTCACAGATGTCGTTCAACGCGGCCGCCGAGAACCTGCAGTCCGGTGCGCATTTCGGCATGGAGTCGCAGCTCTACTGGCCCGACGTCGGCTGGGTACGACCGGATGAACTCGTGCTCCGTCGCCTGCTGACCCTCGCCGAGAAAGGCCTTCGCGCATACGGGGTCTCGGACAAGGCCCGCAAGCGGTACCTGTCGGTGATCGAGGGACGCTGCGTCAACCGCCGGACCGGTTCGGTGTGGCAGCGTGAGTCCGTCGCCGCCCGGGAGAAGGCCGGCGACAGCCGGTCGGCCGCACTGACCGGCATGCTCGCCGACTACGTGACCCTCATGCACGAGGGCGAACCCGTCCACACATGGGAGGTGTGAGCACTACCCTCGCGCCACCAGACCACGACCGGTGATGAGCGGCAGATCCAGGGCGGTCACCAAGCCGGGCTTTGCATCGACCACCGCGGCAACCGAATTGACCAGCCGCATGGCCGTGACGATCATCCCGGAGACGTTGTGGTCGCCGTTCTCCCCGTGATGGCCGAACTCGACGGTCATCTCCGGTTCGCCGGAGATCGCTATCCGATAGCAGCCGTCACCCTCATGCGGCGTCGGCCAATCCGGGCATTGATCGGCATGCGTGCGTGTGTAGTGTTCCAGCACAACACGATCCACACCGTCGACCTGGCCGGCGACCTCGAACCGCAGCGCCGCCATGGTCCCCTTCGGGATCTCCACCGACACCGTCGAGTAGTCGCGGTCCGCCTCGACCCGCTCGACCCGTTCGACGAGTGGCTCGTCGAGGGAGAGGCCGAGGCCGGCGGCGATCTGTCGCACCACGCTGCCCCAGCCCATCGACAGGATGCCGGGCGACAGCAACAACGGCGTGGTGTCCATGGGTTGTCCGAAGCCGAACAGGTCCCGCATGACGACCGGCTGGTAATAGGTCGAGTAGTCGGCGATCTCCTGGCACCGAACCTCGTCGATCCGCTGCGACAGACTCGTCATCGACAGCGGCAGAACGTCATTGGCGAAGCCAGGATCGATACCGTTGACGTGCAGACTCGCCCCGCCGGTGCGTCCCGCCGCGGCGATCCGCTCCAGTAGCGAATCGGGCAGGATTCCCTGCGGGAACTGCAGCACCACCGGCCCGCTCGACACCACGTTGATCCCGTTCTCCACGAAGAAGATCAGGTCCTCGATCGACTCCATGACGCGGTCGTCGGTCATCGCGGTGTGGACGATGCAGTCGGGTCTCAGGGCGATCAGTGCGTCCCGGTCGTCGGTCGCGGCGACGCCGAGCTCACGACCGAGACCCGCCAGTTCTCCGGCGTCCTTCCCGACCTTGTCCGGACTCGACACCCAGACCCCGACGAGTTCGAGGTCGGGACGGGCGTCGATCCCGGCGATCGCATGTCTTCCGACGGTTCCGGTCGACCACTCGACCACGCGCAGAGTCATGCCCTCAAACTAGAACACGTTTCAACTGTGCGGTGCCGGTTCGACGAGAACAGGTCGGGACCGCAACCAGAGTCCGGTGACCACCGCGACGGTCGCGGCCATGCAGATTCCGGCCAGTGCGAAGGCGACCGCCATCGTGGCACCGGGGGTGGACTCGTCGATGAACGGACCGGGCAGGAAGGTGAAGACCAGTCCCACCGTCCAGGCGACCACGTTCACCGGTATCCACTGCCATGCGTGGGGGATTCGGTTCCGAAGAACGACGTACTGCGCCGAGGGAATGCTGATCAGCAGCGCCACGGCGCCCGCGCCGGCCACGACCCAGGTGAGGGGATTCCCGAGGTCGATGTCGACACCCAGATCGACGAGACTCGACGGCGCCATCCCCAACGACCAGGCGATCATGGCGCCGACCGCGGTCGCCGGAACCCATCGCGCGGACGGGACCTGCCACGACGTCCCGCGGAGAGCGACCGCCTGACCGACACCGAGCAGCGCGCCCTCGCCGGCCCCACACACGACCATGAGCAGCCAGGCCCATCCAACCGGGAGCCCGGTGATGGCGGAGATCGCGAACCCGGCGACCGGGATGAGGAATCCGGCCGACTCGGCCATCGTCACCGCACCGACCCATCTGGGCATCGAGAAGGCCGCCATCTGCCAGACCCTACCGGGACTAGTCTCGGAAGACGATGTCCCAGACGAGCACACCATCAGCGCCCGATCCGGCGCGTCCGCCTCTGTACGTCGACTTCGACGGGCACCGGACCATGCTCAAGTGGCACCGCGGGCGCCGTCGCGCCGACGACCCGGCCTTCACCGCTTCTCGCATCATGGAGGGGATGCGGCTGGGCGCGAGCATCGAGGTGGATCTGATCATTCACGCCGACCGCGGTTTCGCGATCCTGCACGACCGCGCCGTCGATCACGCCACCACCGGAACCGGGGCGATCTCGGCGCTACCCGCGGCCTACCTCCGCGGACTGTCCCTGCGCGACAACCAAGGAAGGGCCCTCGACGAACCGGTCCTGCTGCTCGAGGACCTCACCGAACTGTTCTCGAGCATCGACATCGCACCGTCGTCGATCCTCCAGCTCGACTTCAAGGAGGACGACGCCGCGCTCGATCCGCGGGCCGTGGACATCTTCGCGCGTAGCGTCGAGCCGCTGGCTTCGCACTACATCCTGTCCTGCGGCGATGCGGCGGCCGTGGCGCGGCTGACGTCGGCGGCCCCTGGGATCCGCATCGGGTACGACCCCTGCCATCACGGCGCCGCCGACGCGGCGATCCGGTCCGGCGATTTCGCCGGTTTCGTCGCGCGTGCGCTCGCCGCGTCACCGGACGCGGAGATGGTCTATCTGGAGAACCGCCTGATCCTTGCCGCCGACCGGAGAGGCTTCGATCTCGTCGACGCCTTCCACCGCCACGGCCGGCTCGTCGACGGTTACACGGTGACCCGCGTCGGATCTCGTTCGGTCCCGGATATCCGACGGCTGCTGGAGTTACGGGTCGACCAGATCACCACCGACGACCCGGAGGGGCTTGCCGCGCTCGATCTCGATGCCGCCGGTCCCGGCGGGTCACGGCTGGTCCGGTGGGTCCGGCGCACCGGGCGCCGCGGCCCGTCAGACGTGTAGGGACCAGAACGGTTCCACCGGGATGTTCCGGACGACGAACCAGGCGACCACGGCGACGAGCACCACGACGGCGGAATAACGCATGTTCTGCCAGCCGCGAATTCGCCGACCGGTCCACAATCGCAGGCAGTAGGCGCCGAATACGAAGAGCAGCAACCCGATCGCGAGTACGAAGGCCGCGTTGTAATGCAGCGCCGCAGAGAGATCGCCGTGCAGAAGCGAGTACAGCGCACGCTGCGAACCGCAGCCCGGACAGGTCACCCCGAAGACCAACTTGGTGGGACACACCGGGAGCAACCCACCGGGCGTGGTCGGATCTCCCAGCAGCACTGCCGCGCAGCAGATCCCGGCCCCGGTGACCACGGTCGCCGGACCGAGGATCCGATGGTTCGAGAGGACCGACACCCGTCGAAGGACGGCCCGCTCGAACCGTTCAGTACGTGGACGTGGTGGCGCTTGCACCGATGATCAACACCGCGACGACGAAGTAGACCACGACGATGAGGATCGAGCCGACGATGCCGATGATCGCACCCCACATGGCCCACTTCTTGGCGTCGTCGGCCGCCTTCTGCGCGCCGGCGAAATCACCGGCGGCCCACAGCTTGCTGACCGAGGTGGACTTGACGATGGCCACGATCCCCAGGGGCAGACAGCACAGCACCGTCGACAGAATCGCCCACACGAGGTTGTTGTCGGGCTCGGGACCGGGCGTGTACGCGCCGTACGGCTGCTGTCCATAGCCGGGCGCAGCGCCGTAGTTCGGCGGCTGGTTCGGATCGTGGGGATAGCTCATCTGCGCCCTTTCGACTCTCACTGAGAACCCAAGGAGCGTAACCGACCCTGATCGCGTTCGTCGGGCCGGTGAACCAGATTGCTTCCAACGGTATACGCGCAACGTTCCCGCAGGGGAACGTTGCGCGCTACAACAACTCTGCTTGCTACGCGGTGTCGCCGAAGAGACGCGGCAGCGTCGCCTCGTGCACTTCGCGCAGCTCGGCGAGCGGCACCGAGAAGTAGTCCTGGACCTCGACCTCGTCGCTGCCCTGATCGACCACGCCAATGCGCGTCCACGGCATGCCGCGGGCGTCGAGCATGGCGGAGAAGCGGGACTCCTCGGTGCGCGGCACTGCGACCAGCACGCGTCCGGCGGATTCGGAGAACAGCCAGACGAAGGGGTCGGCATCCTCGGGCAGCAGCAGGCGGCAACCGGTCTCCCCGGCCAGCGCCGCCTCGACGACGGTCTGGATGAGACCGCCCTCGCTGAGATCGTGTGCGGCCGAGATCAACCCGTCGCGCGACGCGGCGGTCAAGATCTCCGACAGCAGACGCTCACGCTCGAGGTCGACCTCCGGCGGCACGCCACCGAGGTGGTCGTAGGCGACCTGCGCCCAGATCGAGCCGTCGAACTCGTCGCGGGTCTCGCCGAGGAGGATCAGCGTCTCACCCGGCTCGGTGCCGAAGCCCGTCGGGATACGACGATGGACGTCGTCGATCACACCGAGGACACCGATGACCGGCGTCGGGAGGATCGCGGTCGCACCGGTCTGGTTGTAGAAGCTCACGTTGCCGCCGGTGACCGGGATGCCCAGTTGCGCACAGCCGTCGGCGAGTCCGCGGACCGCCTGCTGGAACTGCCACATGACCGCCGGGTCCTCCGGCGAGCCGAAGTTGAGGCAGTTGGTGACCGCCTTGGGCGTCGCACCCGAGACTGCGACGTTGCGGTAGGCCTCGGCCAGGGCCAGCTGCGCACCGCGGTACGGGTCGAGGAAGGTGTAGCGGCCCGACGCGTCGGTCGCCAGCGCGATTCCGCGCCCGGTCTTCTCGTCGATGCGGATCATGCCGGAGTCGGCGTGCTCGGCCAGGACGGTGTTGCCGCGCACGTAGCGGTCGTACTGGTCGGTGATGAACTTGCGGCTGCACAGCGCGGGGCTGGCCAGCATCTGTAGCAGGGTCTCGCGCAGCTGATCCGGGGTGCTCGGGCGCTTCAGCGGCTCGGTGGTCGAGGCGACCACGGTGTCCTGCCAGTCCGGACGTGCCACGGGGCGCTCGTAGACCGGGCCATCGTGGGCGACGGTGCGCGGCGGCACGTCGACGACGGTCTCGCCGTGCCAGGTGATGACCAGATGATCACCGTCGGTGACCTCGCCGATCACGGTCGCCAGCACGTCCCACTTCTTGCACACCTCGAGGAAGGCGTCGACGTTGTCGGGGGCGACGACCGCGCACATGCGTTCCTGCGACTCGCTGGAGAGCACCTCGGCCGGGGTCATGCCCTCGGCGCGCATCGGTACCTTCTCCAGGTCGATGTGCATGCCACCGTCGCCGGCGGCCGCGAGTTCGCTGGTGGCGCAGGACAATCCGGCACCGCCGAGGTCCTGGATGCCCACCACGAGTCCGGCGTGGTAGAGCTCGAGGCAGCACTCGATGAGCACCTTCTCGGTGAACGGGTCGCCGACCTGGACGCTGGGGAGCTTTTTGCGACTCGGGCCCGCGTTCTCGTCGTCGTCGAAGGTCTCCGACGCCAGCACGGAGACGCCGCCGATGCCGTCGAGACCGGTGCGCGCACCGAACAGGATGATCTTGTTGCCCGTGCCCGAGGCGAACGCCAGATGCAGGTCCTCGGTTCGGAGGACGCCCGCGCAGAGCGCGTTGACCAGCGGGTTGCCCGCGTAGCTGGCGTCGAAGACGGTCTCGCCACCGATGTTGGGCAGGCCCAGGGAGTTGCCGTAGCCGCCCACACCGCGCACCACGCCGTCGACGACGCGTCGGGTGTCAGGGGCGTCGGCCGGGCCGAAGCGCAGCTGGTCCATGACCGCGATCGGGCGCGCGCCCATCGCCATGATGTCGCGGACGATGCCGCCGACACCGGTCGCCGCGCCCTGGTAGGGCTCGACGTAGCTGGGGTGGTTGTGCGACTCGACCTTGAAGGTCACCGCCCATCCATCGCCCACGTCGACGACGCCGGCGTTCTCACCGATACCGGCGAGCATGTTGGCCCGCATCTCCTCGGTGGTGGTCTCCCCGAAGTACCGGAGGTGGACCTTCGACGACTTGTAGCTGCAGTGCTCGGACCACATGACCGAGTACATGGCGAGCTCGGCGTCGGTGGGTCGACGGCCCAGGATCTCGCGGATCCGCGCGTACTCGTCGTCCTTGAGTCCGAGTTCGCGGAACGGTTGCGGATGATCCGGGGTCGAGGAAGCGGCTGAGACGGTATCCACCTGGGCACTCACGGTGACAAGTCTAGGCGGGCCCGGGTGGTTGGAGGCGACGGGGCAGACCATCAGGTGTTCGACGGGTCCTCCCCTGGGAGATCTGTTCCGGGGATCGGGCCTGTCTCGGGATAGTCTGTTCACTCGAGCCGCGCAGTGCGCGGGACGTGCGCGGGGGTGCAGGCACGCCGACGCCGCGCGGGGGACGACGTTGACACAGGGGGACGAGATGGCCGATGTCCGCAAGGCGAGGGCACTCTTCGAACTGGGTGTCCTGTCCTTGAACATCCCGGTCGACGGTCAAGAACCCATCAACAATCCCGCGCAGGCAGCCAAGGCGTTCACCCGCGCAACCGAGTGGGACCCCTCGCTCGGTGACGCCTGGATCGGGCGGCTCGCGTGCGGCGACAAGAGCGATGAGGTGCTGCTGGGTCTGTATCGCTCACGCGCCACGATCGGTGCCGAACAGCGACGCCTCGGCCTTCCACCGGGCACCATCGCCGGTCGATGGGACACCGGGCTGTACATCGACTACCCGGCGGTCACCGCGGTCGACGCCACCGCCGCCTATGCGTCCAGCCTGGTCCGCGGCGCGGATTACACCGGCGCCGAGGAGGCGCTCGACGAGATCCCGCCCGCCCATCGGTTACCGATCGTGGACTTCGTCCGCGCCCACCTCCACTACAAGACCCAGCGGTGGCCCGACGTGCTGACCGCCCTCACCCGCTCGGACCGGTGGGGCGACACGGTCATGCAGGCCGCGGCCGACTTCATGGCCGGGTCGGCGTGCGTGAGTCTGGGAATGCTCGGCGAGGGTATGCGGCGTCTGCAGAACGCGATCGACGGTCCGATCGCCGCCTGCTCGACGAGCGCGATGTTCGCCTACGCGCTGGCGCTCCGCGAGCAGGGCCATGAGGAGAAGGCAAAGGCCATGCTCGAGCAGGTCTACGCGCGCAACCCCGCCCACTCCGCAGCGGCGCAGGCGCTGCAGTCCCCGTCGGTCCGCCTGGCCGTCACGACCCCCGAGCAGATCGCCGCACGCACCGACCGCTGGGACCCCGCCTCGGTGCCGAACCGGGCCGAGACCCTGGTGCCGTCGGACGCTGCGGGCGGCGGTGTCGAGAACGAGCTGGTGACCGACGCCCAGCGCGAGCTCGGCGAGCAGATCGGCCTCGAGTCGGTCAAGCAGCAGGTCGCGAAGCTGCAGTCGGCGGCCACCCTCGCCCGGGTCCGCGCCGACCGCGGGCTCTCGACGTCGGCACGCAGCCTGCACCTGGCCTTCACCGGCCCGCCCGGTACCGGCAAGACGACGGTCGCCCGGATCGTCGCCAAGATCTACTGCGGACTCGGCTTCATCAAAACCGACAAGGTCGTCGAGGCGACCCGCCGGGACCTGGTCGGCGAGCACCTCGGCTCCACCGCCATCAAGACGTCGGCGCTCATCGACTCGGCCATGGACGGCGTGCTCTTCATCGACGAGGCGTACACCCTGATCCAGAAGGGCCTGTCCGGCGGCGATGCGTTCGGCCGCGAGGCGGTCGACACCCTCCTGGCGCGGATGGAAGACGACCGCGACCGCCTGGTCGTCATCATCGCCGGCTACGACTCCGAGATCGACCGCTTCCTCGCCGCCAACGACGGACTCTCGTCGCGCTTCGCCCGTCGCGTCCGGTTCGACTCCTACACCCCGCAGGAGCTCGCGCAGATCGGCGAATTCATCGCCCGCAAACGAGATTCGGTCCTCACGCCGGAGGCGGTCGCCGAGCTGGAGCTGGCGTGCGCGCCGGTCTACCACGATGTTCGCGAACACGACGGTGGTACGCGTCGGGCCACCGACCTGGCCGGTAACGGTCGCTTCATCCGCAACATCGTCGAGGCGGCCGAGGAGGAACGCGAATTCCGGCTCAGCAACGCCGGCGACCTCGCCTCCCTGTCCGCCGACGACCTGATGCGTATCGAACTCGACGACATCCGGTCCGCCATCTCCGGGGTGCTGTCCGGACTCAGGCGCTAGCACCGCTCGCCCCCCCGGCAGTACCGTCGAACCCCCAGACCCGAATCGCCGGACCCGAATCCGCCGGTCCCGAACACCCAGACCCGAACACCCAGAGAGGTTGCGTCATGTCCCGCGCACGTCTGTTCCGTTCCGCCCTGCTCGCCGGTGCTGTCGCATTGTCGGTGCCGCTGGCCGGTTGCTCGTCCGACGACGCCGAACCCGCGTCGCCGACGACTGCCTCGGGACAGACCTCGGCTGGGCTGACGAGCCCCGCGCCGACCGCCGAAGAGATCGCGCCGAGCATCGCCGACAGCTCGGCCGCCCGGCCGTCGACCGACGCACCCCGGTCGACGACGGGCTCCGCCGATGCCGGTGATGCCAAGACCCTGAGCTGCCGCGACTACCGCGCACTCGAGGACGAGGGGCGTGCCGCCGCCGTGGCAGCCCTCGGGGTCAAGTCGAACGCCGACCAGGTCGCCACCGTGGCCGCGACGGTCTGCCTCACCCGACTCGACGACAAAGTCGCCGACGTTATCGATGAGCTCGTGCCCACACGCTGATACTTTCGTTGTCCATGACCGATCGCCCGTGGACACTGCTGCACGGCCCGTTGTTCTCCCGCAGCAATCCGCTGGACCGTGAGCACGCGGCACCGCGAATCAGCGCCTACATCTACGGCAACATCCTGATCCTGGCCGCACTCATCCCGCTGCACCTCAACGACGACTTCGTCGGCATCCTGATCTTGCTCGGCACCGCACTGTCGACCTTCGTCGCGCATGTCTTCGCCGAGGCGGTGGGGCGGCGAGTGCACGAGGGCGCCATCCACCCGACGATGAAGACGATGCTCCACCATCTGCGGGACTCGGTGCCGATCCTGTCCTCCGCGTCGGTCCCGTGCCTCATCCTGGCGATGGCGTGGATCGGCTGGATCGATCCGCGCACCGCTCAGCTCGCCGCGGAGATCGTGATCCTCTTACGTATCGGCGGAACGGTTTTCGTCATCGATCGGCTGAACAACGAGAGGCCCAGTCGCGCGACGCTGATCGGGGCTGCCGCGGTCACCGTGGTGGCCACCGTGATCGTCGTGGTCAAGGTCGTGCTGACGCACTGAGCGCTCGGATTCCTCCCAGCACATCGATCGGGGGACCTCGTCAGCCGCCCGCACCCTCCGTGGTGACGGTGAGGATCGACTCGACGTATTCGGGGCGGCAGATCACGAGGTCGGGCAGGTACGTGTCTTCGTTGTTGTAGACGAGCGGCGAGCCGTCGATGCGGCCGCACCACAGCCCCTTCGCCCGGGCGACGGCCACCGGCGCGGCCGAATCCCACTCGTACTGGCCACCCGCGTGCACGTAGGCGTCCGCCTCGCCGCGGACCACCGCCATCGCCTTGGCACCGGCCGAACCCATCGGCAGCAGCTCACCCCCGACCGCGGCGGCGACCTCGTCGGCGAAAGCCGGTGGACGGGAGGAGCTGACGACGACGCGGGGCACGCCGGTGCGCGGGCGCGATGCCAGTCCCTCGGTGGGTTCGACGACCGTGTCGTCGTCGACGTACGTCACGCCGAGTGCAGGGAGTGCCACCGCACCGGCGATCAGTCCGTCGCTCGCCGACCACAGCGCCACGTGCACGGCCCAATCGGTGCGGCCCGCGCCCGGCTCGTAGGTGCCGTACTCACGCGTGCCGTCGACCGGGTCGACGATCCAGACCCGCTCGGCCTGCAGGCGGGACTTGTCGTCCGCCGATTCCTCCGAGAGCACCGCGTCGTCGGGTCGTTCCTCGGCGAGCCTGCGCAGCAGGAACTCGTTGGACTGCGAGTCGCCGGCGTTGCCCAGCTCCTTGCCGGTCAACCCGCTGGTCTTGCGGATGTCCAGGAGGAGTTCTCCTGCCGCGGAGGCCAGTTCGCCTGCGAGTGCTCGATCGTCGGTCACGGGGTTCCCTCTCTGGCGGTACTGCTGATCGGTCGGTTCTGCTGATCCCTCGCCGCATACCCAGGGGCGTCCCCGGCCAACCGCGTCTCTAGAGTCCCAGGTTACGGAGAACCATGTCGGCGACATCGGCGGGCGCGCCGTCCTCGGGGGTGATGACGAGTTCGGCGTCGGCCGGTCGTTCATACGGCGAGTCGATACCGGTGAACTGGCTGATCTCGCCACGGCGGGCCTTGCCGTACAACCCCTTCGGGTCCCGGCGCTCGCACTCCTCGAGCGGGGTGTCGACGAAGATCTCGTAGAACGGCAGACCCCGTTGGGCGTGGATCTCGCGGGCGCGCTGCCGCTCCTCGGCGAACGGACTGATCAGCGACACGATCGCAACCGCACCGGAATCGGCGAAGAGCGCCGCGACCTCGCTGGTGCGGCGGATGTTCTCGCGCCGGTCGTCGTCGGAGAAGCCCAGGTCGGAGTTCAGGCCGTGCCGCAGGTTGTCGCCGTCCATCAGGTAGGCGGGCCGGCCCTCGGCGACGAATCGCCGTTCGAGTTCGACGGCGAGCGACGATTTCCCCGACCCGGAGAGTCCGGTCAGCCAGATGGTGGCACCGCGGTGCGCCCGGTGTTCGCGGGCGACCTTGCTGGCCTGCCAGACGATGTGGCTGTCGTGGCTGACCGGCGCGGTGATCATGCCCGCGCCCACGGTGCGGTTGGTGGCCTCGTCGATGAGGATGAAGCTGCCGGTGTCCCGGTTGCGCCGGTAGGAGTCGAACATGACCGGTTCCTGCGTGTGCACGGTCACGCGCCCGATCTCGTTGAGCGCCAACGCCTCGGCGTTCTCGTCGCGGTGCAGCGAGTTGACGTCCAGCCGGTAGTTGAGGCCGGTGATCTGCGCGCGGGTCAGTCGCGTTCCGCACAGGAGCTGATAACGGTTGTGCGAGCGGAGATCTGCATCCTCGGCGAACCAACAGACCATCGCGTCGATGTCGCGGCCGACGTACGGCCGGTTGTTCGGCCGCGCGAGCATGTCCCCGCGCACGATGTCGATCTCGTCGGCGAGCTCGACCGACACGGCCATCGATGCGAACGCCTCGTCGACGCCGGCCCCACCCGGCCCCCAGATCTCGGTGATGGTGGTGCTGAAACCGCTCGGCAGCACCACGACCTCGTCACCCTTGTTGAACACACCGCCGGCGACCGTACCCGCGTACGCGCGGTGATCGGCGCCGTCGCTGCGCTGGGGCCGGATGACGTACTGCACCGGCAGACGCGCGTCGATGAGGTTGCGGTCGGAGGCGATGTAGACGTGCTCGAGATGACTCAGCAGCGGCCGACCCTCGTACCACGGCATCGCGGCGGACTGTTCGACGACATTGTCGCCGCGCAGCGCCGACATCGGGATGAAGGTCAGGTCGACGACGTTCAGCTTGGCCGCGAAATCGATGAAGTCGGCGCAGATCTCGTCGAAACGTTCCTGCGACCAGTCGACGAGGTCCATCTTGTTGACGCAGACCGTCAGGTGCGGGATCCCCAGCAGCGTCGAGAGGAACGCGTGCCGCCGGGTCTGTTCGAGCACACCCTTACGCGCGTCGATGAGGATCATCGCCAGGTCCGCGGTCGACGCACCGGTCACCATGTTGCGGGTGTACTGCACGTGGCCCGGGGTGTCGGCGATGATGAATTTCCGCCTGGGAGTGGCGAAATAGCGGTACGCGACGTCGATCGTGATGCCCTGCTCACGCTCGGCCCGCAGACCGTCGGTCAGCAGCGCGAGGTTGGCGTACTCGTCACCTCGCTCCGCACTGGTCCGCTCGATCGACTCGAGCTGGTCGGTGAAGATCGCCTTCGAGTCGTAGAGCAACCGGCCGATCAGTGTCGACTTGCCGTCGTCGACGGAACCCGCGGTCGCGAGCCGCAACATCTCGGTGGCACCCCCGGCAGCATTGACCTCGCTCATCAGAAGTACCCCTCCTTCTTGCGATCCTCCATGCCCGACTCGGAGATCCGGTCGTCGGCGCGTGTGGCCCCGCGTTCGGTCAGCCGGGTCACCTCGATCTCCTCGATCACCTTGCTCACGTCGTCGGCGGTCGACAGGACACAGCCGGTGCAGGTGGCGTCGCCGACGGTCCGGAAGCGGACCGTCTCCGTGCGCACCTCCTCACCCGGGAGTTCCTGCAGGAAGCGGGTTTTCGCGAGCAGCATGCCGTCGCGGGGGATCACCTCCCGCTGGTGCGCGTAGTAGATCGACGGCAGGTCGATGCTCTCCGCGGCGATGTACTGCCAGATGTCGAGTTCGGTCCAGTTCGACAGCGGGAAGACCCGGATGTGCTCCCCCTTCGCGTGGCGTCCGTTGTAGAGCCGCCACAGTTCGGGACGCTGGTCCCGCGGGTTCCACGCGCCGAACTCGTCCCGGAAGCTGAAGACCCGTTCCTTGGCCCGCGCTTTCTCCTCGTCGCGACGCGCTCCGCCGAACACGGCGTCGAAGCGGTTCTCGGTGATACCACGAAGCAGCGCCGTGGTCTGCAGACGGTTGCGGCTCGCGCCGGGTCCGGTCTGCTCGACGACGCGGCCGGCGTCGATGTCGTCCTGAACCGAACTCACGATCAGCCGGACGCCCGTCTCGGCGACCACCCGGTCGCGGTAGGCGATCACCTCGTCGAAGTTGTGGCCGGTGTCGACGTGCATCAGAGGGAACGGGACCGGAGCGGGCCAGAACGCCTTGCGGGCGAGGTGGAACATGACGACCGAGTCCTTGCCCCCGGAGAACAGCAGCACCGGACGCTCGAAGGTCGCCGCGACCTCCCGGAAGATGTGCACGGATTCCGCCTCGAGCGCCGCGAGATGCGACAACTCGTACCCGTGCCGGCCGGATCGGTGTGCCTGCCGGTCGCCGGCGCTGCCGCCGTCCGCTTCGGTCGTGCTCGTCACCGCGCGCAACCCCCCTTGACATGTCGAATATTCGACACTATGTGTTGACAATGTGACACCGACCGTAGGCGACCTCTCCGATGCGCGTCAACCGTCGCGTGCCGCGTCGCCGCCGACCTCGCGCGTGGTCCAGATCGTCGAACTGCTGGCCGGTGCGGATCAGCCGGCGCTGACCCTCGCCGAGATTGTCCGGCAGACCTCCCTCTCGCGGGCGACGGCACACGCGATCGTCGCCGAATTGATCGAACACGGTTGGCTGAGCCGCGACCCCGCCACCGGGAAGTACGGGATCGGCCCCGGATTCCGTACTCTTGCACGGGCCGCCGCGGACGCCGACCACCTGGACCGATGGGCCGCGGCCGCCGCGCACGACCTGTGCGGACGCTTCTCGATCCCCTTCTTCGTGGCCCGCCGATCCTCGGCCGACATCGTCACGCTCGCGGCGCACGCCTTCCCCCCGCATCTCGCGGCCGACTCCGAACCGCATCCGTGGCTGCGCAACGGCAGCCGCATCCGGATCCGCCCGCCGATCTGCCGCGAGTTCGTCGCCTGGGACCCGGTCGAGGCACGCGATGCCTGGATCGCCCAGGCCGCCGAACCCACCCGCACCCGGCTGCGCATGATCCTCGACGTGATCGCCGAACGCGGCTACTCGATCGAGCGAATGACCGACGACCACGCGGCCATCATCGACGCCCTGAACTCCCTGGACACCATGTCGGAAAACCTGCGGAGTCGAGTCGGCGACCTGCTGACCGAGCTGTCGGTGATCGACTACCTCCCGGACGAGCTCGACGCGGGTGCCGGGGAGGGCGTCCCGGTGGTGACCATCGGCGCGCCGATCTTCGACCACACGGGACGGGTCGTCGCCGCGATGGTCGCGTGCCCGAACTCGACCCTGGACGTCGCGGATCTGCAGTCGATCGCCGACGCCACCCGCGCAGCGGCCGAACAGATCTCCGCGCATCTGCGATGAGTTCCGCTGCGGCACCGGGTCTGCCTCTGTGTGCCGACCGTGAACTCCTGCGGCCGGTTTCCGAGAACCGCAGAGGAGACCACGATGGGGGCGACGTACACCTTCGACATCTTCACCAGCCTCGACGGCTTCGGCTCCTACGAGGAACCGGGCGACTGGGGCGGGTATTGGGGCAAACAGGGTCCGGAACTACTGGACCACCGCGCCCGACAGTTCGCCGATCCGCACCGAATGGTGTTCGGCGCGAAGACGTTCCGGGAGTTCGTGGCGATGACCGCGGCAGCCGACGAGGACTCCGAGTTCTTCGACCCGTGGGTGCAGTCCATGCGGAACATGCCCACGACCGTGGTGTCGTCGACCATCACCGACACGAGCGGATGGCCGGACGCGACGGTCGCGAGCGGTGACGGCGTCGAGATCGTCCGGCAACTCAAGGACGAATCCGACGTGCCCCTCCGCTCGCACGGCAGCCTCTCGCTGAACCGCAGCCTGTTGGCAGCCGGTCTCGTCGACCGCATCGTCGTCTCCGTGTTCCCGGTTCTCACCGGCAGATACGGCAGCGCGCCGGTCTTCGGCGGCGTCGAGGGCATCGACCTCGAACTTCTCGACAGCACCGTGCTCGACGGCCGGACACTGGAGCTGGTCTACCACCCGGAGCTCCACCGTTTGACCGACACGATTTTCCCTACTCGGTGACGAGCACCCGCCATGTTCGCGACAATCGCCGGAAGTCGGCCGCCGGCCGAAGAGTTCCCACGACAACGAGGAGTTCGAACATGGTCCGGACGAAGACGTTCACCAGGCTGGCCGCGGCGGCCCTGTCGATCACGGCCGCGGCAGGACTCGGCCTCGCCGGCACGGGACAAGCCGAGGCGGCACGCGAGTTCCCGGTCTCCAACTGCATCGGCCCGAGCCCGAACATCGTCGACCTCCCGTTCATGGTGCGACGCGCCATCGTCAGCACCTACGGCGGCAACGCCTACATCGCCGCGGACTTCCCCAGCTATTTCCCCGGCGGCTACCAGTCGTCGTTGCGGATGGACTGGCACAACCTGTCCACCGGCAAGCGCGGGTCGAAGGTCAGCAACACCAGGGTGAACCCGCCGTATCAGGGTGTCCACTACTTCGTCATCCCGGTGAAGACGATCGGCAAGGGCCGGGTCGACGTCACCTTCGGCGCGACGAACCGCAATGCGTTGTGGAGCGTGCCGTCGACGGGCTGCAGCGGGACGATCGTCGTCCCCTGAGGCCCACCCACTACCAACCAAGCACTTGCTAGGTTAGGCTCGTGGGCATGAGTGATGCCGCCATCCCGCCCGCACTCGGACCCGACGATCTCGGCCCGGACACCTCTCCGGTCGCCTATGAGGTCGGCGGCCCCGAAGGTGCCGTCGCCTACGTGACACTGAACCGTCCCGAGTACCGCAACGCGCAGAACTCGGTCATGACGTATTCGCTCGACGCCGCCTTCCGCAAGGCCGTCGAGGACACGTCCGTGAAGGTCATCGTCCTGCGCGCGAACGGCAAGCACTTCTCGGCCGGCCATGACATCGGCACCCCGGAGCGCGACTTCGACACCTACTACGAGAACGCCGCGGTCCTGCACTGGGATCACACCGACAAGACCGGCGCCGATCAACGTCTCGCCCGCGAGATGGAGGTGTACATGGGGATGTGCCGCCGCTGGCGCGACATCCCCAAGCCACTGATCGCCCAGGTCCACGGCGCCTGCATCGCCGGCGGACTGATGCTGGCCTGGATCTGCGACTTCATCGTCGCCGCCGACGACGCGTTCTTCTCCGATCCGGTCGCACGGATGGGCATCCCGGGCGTCGAGTACTTCGCGCACGCATACGCCCTCGGCACCAGACGGGCCAAGGAGATCCTGTTCACCGGTGAGCGATTCACCGCCACGCAGGCCGCCGACTGGGGCATGGTCAACCACGTCGTGCCGCGGGATCAGCTGGAGACCAAGGTGAACGAGATCGCCGAGAAGGCGGTCACGATGCCGATGCAGGGGCTGTTCCTCAGCAAGAAGGCCGTCAACATCTGCGAGGACCAGATGGGCCTGCGCAACTCCATGGACTCCGTCTTCGGTTGGCACCACTTCGCGCACTCGGCCAATGCCGAGGCGTCGGGCGGCGATTCGCTCGGTGGGATGGATGCCAAGTCCATGAAGGCTTCCGCCGGTCCGGGATCGGGTAGCTGACATGGACCTTTTCTTCGACGACGCAGCCGAGCAGTTCCGCGCCGAGGTCCGCTCCTGGCTGGCCGAACACGTACCGCGCGAACCCCTCCCGTCCATGGACACCGCGGAGGGTTTCGAGGCGCACCGTGAGTGGGAGCGCACGATGGCGGCCGACCGCATGTCGGTCGTCAGTTGGCCCGAGGAGTACGGCGGCCGCGACGCTCCCCTCCTCCACTGGGTGATCTTCGAGGAGGAGTACTACCGGTCGGGCGCACCGGGCCGCGTCAGCCAGAACGGCATCTTCCTCCTCGCCCCGACCCTCTTCGAACATGCGAATCCCGCTCAGCTGGAACGGATCATGCCGCGGATGGCGCGCGCCGACGACATCTGGGGCCAGGCCTGGAGCGAGCCGGAGGCAGGCAGCGATCTCGCCTCGCTCCGGTCGACCGCGGTCCGCACCGACGGTGGCTGGCTGTTGAACGGCCAGAAGACGTGGAGTTCCCGATCGAGTTTCGCCGACCGTGCCTTCGGCCTCTTCCGCACCGACAAGGAGGCCCAGCGACACAAGGGCCTCACCTACTTCATGTTCGACCTGCGTGCCGAGGGCGTCACCGTCCGTCCCATCGCGCAGCTCGACGGTGAAGCCGGTTTCGCAGAACTGTTCCTGGAGAACGTCTTCGTGCCCGATGACCCGGCGAACCCCGGCGAGTCCGGGGTCATCGGCGAGGTCGACAACGGCTGGAAGGTGGCGATGAGCACCGCCGCCAACGAGCGCGGACTGTCGCTGCGGGCGCCGGGCCGCTTCCTCGCCACCACCGACCGCCTCGTCGAACTGTGGCGGTCGAAGCGGAACGAGGTGCCCTCGACGGCCAACACCGATGCGCGGGTCGCCGACGCCTGGATCGGGGCACGTGCCTATGAGTTGTCGACCTGGCACACCGTGAGCCGGCTCTCGGCAGGCGGGCAGCTCGGCATGGAGTCCTCGATCAACAAGGTCTTCTGGTCGCAGTGGGACATCGCCGCCCACGAGACCGCCCTCGATCTACAGGGACCGGACGCCGAACTCGACGACGCCTGGATGGACGGCTACCTGTTCTCCCTGTCCGGCCCGATCTACGCCGGCACCAACGAGATCCAACGCAATGTCATCGCCGAGCGACTCCTCGGCCTTCCTCGCGGAGATCGCTGATACCACATGGACTTCCAACTCTCCGACATCCACACGGACCTCGCCGCCACCGTCGACGCCATGCTCGGCAAAGCCGACATGCCCGCCGCGGCGCGAGCATGGGCGGCCGGTGACCGGGCCGCGGTGACCAAGGTCTACTCCCAGCTCGCCGACGCCGGGATCAGTGGTCTCCTCATCGACGAATCCCACGGCGGCAGCAGTGCCGGCGCCGTCGAGATGGTCGTCGCCGTCGAACAGCTCGGACGTCACTGCGCACCCGGACCGATCGTGGAAAGCGTTGCCGTCTTGCCGATCCTGCTGCGCGACGCCGACGTGAACGGCCCCCTGCAGGATCTCGCCGAGGGACGGCTGGCAACCTGTGCCATCGCCCCGCTGCAGCCGCTGGCCCCCGATGTCGAGTCCGCGGACGTGTACGTCGTCGAGGACGGCGTACTGTCGACGGCCACCGTGCTCAGCACCGAACCGTCGGTGGACACCACTCGCACACTGTCGCGGGTGGCTCCGGACAAGACCCTGGCCACCGGGGTCGACCCGTCCGACGCCGTCGACGCCGGCGCACTCGCCACCGCCGCCGAACTCCTCGGACTCGGTCAGGCGATGCTCGGCCTCGCCAGCGAATATGCGCAGTCCCGCAAGCAGTTCGGTCGGCCGATCGGCTCCTTCCAGGCCGTGAAGCACCACCTCGCCGATGTGGCCATCGCACTCGAGATGGCCCGCCCCCTGGTCCACGCCGCGGCGCTGGGCATCGACGGCCAGGTGCCCGAAGGCACCAACGTGTCGCGAGATGTCTCGGCGGCCAAGGTCGCGGCGGCCGACGCCGCACACCTGTCGGCCCGCCGCTCGCTGCAGGTGCTCGGTGCGATCGGTTACACCGCCGAACACGACATCTCGCTGTACATCACCAAGACCCGCGCGCTCCTGTCCGCCTGGGGGTCGCCCGCAGTCCATCGTCGACGCATCCTGGAGACACTGTGACCACCGAGACTCTCGCGATCTCCGCCGAGGAACGTGAGGCACTGGCCGAGGCGGTGCGCGACCTCCTACGACGCCGCGGTGACACCGCCTCGGTGCGCAAGGCCATGGCCTCGCCCGGCCGCGTCGACCGCGGCCTGTGGGAGACGCTGTGCACCGAGATCGGTGTCGCGGCGCTCCCCATCCCCGAGGACGCCGGCGGTGCCGGGGCGTCGTGGGCCGAATCGGCCGCTGTGCTCGAAGAACTCGGCGCGACCCTGAGTCCGGTGCCCGCCTTCGGGTCGTCGGTGCTGGCGACCGGTGCGATCCTGCTGGCGCAGGACGACGACACCGCGTCGCAGCTGCTCCCCGCGCTGGCCGCCGGAGAGCAGACGGCCGCGTTGTGCTGGGCCGGCGAACGCGGCTGGGAGACCCCGGGCGTGCGCGCCGACGCCGGCTTGCTGTCCGGCACCGCGCATTTCGTCGTCGATGCCGAATCCGCGGACACCTTCCTGGTGTTGGCGTCGGGTCCCGGTGAACCGGTCACGTTGCACTCGGTCGCCGCCGATGCCGCCGGCGTCACGGTGTCTCCGATGCCGCTCCTCGATCCGACGCGTGCGCTGGCCTCGGTGCGGTTCGACGAGGTCGCGTCCACCGCGATCCCCGCACCTGCCGACCTCGCCGCACGCCTGCGGACGCTGGGGTGGGCTCTGCTGTCCGCCGAGCAGGTCGGCGGCGCCCAGCGCGCCCTCGACCTCACCGTCGAGTACACCAAGTCACGCAAGCAGTTCGGCCGCACCGTCGGCTCGTTCCAAGCGCTCAAGCACCGTATGGCCGACATGTACGTGCTCGTCGAGACCGCTCGTTCGATCTCTCGTGCGGCGGTCGCCGCGGTCGCCGTCGACGATCCCGAGGCGTCCGACCTGGCTCTCGCCGCCCATGTGTACTGCTCGGATGCCTACCGGCGCATCACCGGCGAGGCCATCCAGTTGCACGGCGGCATCGGCATCACCTGGGAGCACGACATCCAGCTGTACTTCAAACGCGCGCAGGCGTCGTCGCAGTTGCTGGGCGCCCCGCATCTCGCGGTCGCCGAAGCCGCGGCGCGCCTGCGCTGACCCCAGCTCTCAGTCTCGGTTGCGGAGTCGGTCCAGCACCCGTTCGATCGGCTCGGTGAGGACCAGCAGCAGGATCGGCCAGTTCCCGGTTTCGGGGAACACCAACGTGATGATCAGTGCGATCGCCAGGGCCAACAGGGTTCCCCAGCCGCCGGACGCCTTCGTCCAGCGTCGGGTGGCCTCGTCGTCGGCGAGCAGCTCCGGATGTCGGTGTCCCCACTGGGCTATCCCGACGAGCGCGGCCACCGAGGCCGCGAGCACTCCGATGTAGAACGTGGTCCCCCATTCGACCCGGCTGTCGTCGATCATCGCCGTGGCGAACGGCAGGATCACGACCGTGAGCAGCCAGACGAAGGTCAGGTTGATCAGGACCGAGTCGTAGGAACGGAAGTACTCCATCGTCTGGTGGTGTTGTCGCCAGAGAATCCAGATGACGACGAAGCTCACGAAGAAGCTCGTCAGTTCGAGGGAGTGGTCGGAGATCACCTCCGCAACCGAGGTCTCCTCCCGCAGGTCGTTCGCGATGTCGACCAGCGGCAGCACCAGCAGCGTGAGCGCGATTGCCACCACCGCGTCCGCGAACGCGATCAGCCGGCTCAGACCCTCTTCCGACTTCCGATTCTCCGGTTCGGACATGAGGGCACTGTAATTCGGGCTCCCGTTACCGCGTGGATATTTCCTATCCGCTGGCCAGATCTGACCCGCGGGAAGGAAACACATCGGCGGGACGGAGACATACCCGCGGGAACCGCGCGGCGCCGGCTACTCCCCGAACGCCGCCGCGACCGTCGCCTCGTCCAGTCCGTAGTCGGACAGCTGGTAGCGGTGCTGCGGCTTCCGCGCACCGGACCTGCTCTCCTCGTCGAGGGCGGTCACCGCCGCGCGGGCCGCGTCGGACATGGGGGTGTCGAGCGCGGCGTAGACACGTTCGACGGTGCCCATCGGGTCCGAGCGGAGGTCGGCGAAGTCGATGTCGAGGAACTGGGCGGGGTCGTACTTCTCCCGGGCGCGGGAGAACTCGCGCAACCCGCGCGACCACAGTTCCAGCTGGTCCTGTCCGATCTGGGCACCGGTGAAGGTCGTCGACCAGCCGGGGGTGGCGTGCTCGGCGAGGCTGCACATCGACGCGATGATGGTCGACGGCGCGCGGTGGGTCTGGATGACCAGCGCATCGGGGTAGGCGGTCATCAGGGCGTCGAGCGCGAACAGGTGGCTCGGGTTCTTGAGCACCCACCGCTTATCCGGGTCGTTCAACCCGATCAGCTGCAGATTCTTTCGATGCCTCAGATACGCAGGCGTCCAGTCCTGTTGCGCCAGCCAGCGCGAGTAGGTCGGGATGTGGGCGAGCGACTCGTAGGAGATCGAGGTGACGCTCTGCCGCAACAACTGCCAGCATTCCTCGACCTCGCCCGCGTCCATGTAGTGCAGACCCATGAACTCCGGGTTCTCGACGTGGTGCTGCTCGAAGCCGGCCTGGATTTGCTGGTACACCGGGTTGTCGGCCCACGTGTCCCGCGGCGGCCGCGGCTGCGGGAACTCCGCGAGCCACATCTCGAGGCCCTGGTGGTCCGGGTCGGCGGCCATGAGCCGGTGCAACGCAGTGGTTCCCGTGCGCGGCAGACCGGTCACGAAGATGGGCCGGGTGATCTCGACCCCGGCGTGCTCGGGGTTCGCCTTCCACGACGCCTCACTCAGCAACCGGGCGACGAGTGCGCCCTTGAGGAAGAACCGGAACATCTTGCTGCCGAGCTCGGTGAGTCCGGCCTCGGACCGGTAGGAGTCGAGCAGGAGGCCCAGTGGCTCGAGGTAATCGGTGTCGCCGAAGTCCTCGAGGCCGGTGGCCCGGTGGCCGAAGCATGCAGGTCCTCGATGGTCCCGACGTCGGTACGCGCTGCACTAGTCATGGTATTCACCGCAATTCACGTCCAGGGTGTGCCCGGTGATCGCCCGGGCCATCGGCGAGGCAAGGAACATCACGGCGTCGGCGATCTCGTCCGGCTCGGGCAGACGTTTGAGATCGGACTTCGACGCGGTCTGCTCGTAGACCTGCTCGGGGGTGATCCCGTACTTCTTGGCGACCTCGCCGAAGTACCACTTGAGCTGGTCGTCCCAGATGTAACCGGGCGCCACCGAATTGATCCGGATACCGCGATCCCCCAGCTCCGACGCCAGCGTCTGCGACATGGCCAGCAGCGCCGACTTGGCGATCTTGTAGCTGCCGTACCTCGGTTCGGAGTGCCGGATGACCATCGAGTTGATGTTGACGATCGATCCGTTCGACTCGGCGAGCGAGTCGGTGAACGACTTGATCACGCGCAGTGTCCCGACGACGGTGACCTCGATGCTGCTGGTGATCTGGTCGAAGTCGGTGCGCCCGAGCGGTTTCATCGACGGTAGGGCGAAGGCGTTGTTGACCAGGACATCCGCGCTACCGAACTCGGCAAGCGTGGTGGCGACCAGATTGTCGACGGCGGCGTCGTCGGTGATGTCGGTCGGCACGACGAGGCTGGTCCCGCCTGCCGCATCGACTTCGGCGGCAACCTCTTTCAGGCGCGACTCGGTGCGGGCCGCGAGGACGACCCGGGCACCCTGGGCAGCGGCACGCAGGCAGATCGAGCGCCCCAACCCGGGACCCACGCCCGATACCACGACCACCTTGTCGTCGAGCAGACCCGCTCCAGAACTCATCCCAGCATCCTCTCGGCGAACGCGCGCTGCCGCGCGGCGATCCGGTCGGACCAACCAGCGGCGTCGATCTTGTTGTGTTCGAAGTGCGGCAGGTGGGCGGCCACCTCGTCGATGCCGACAACCGTTGCGGTGGGGCCGAGTTCCGGACCGATGGGCGAGTCGCTGCGCTGCCAGCGGAACTGCAGGATGCCCTTCTCCCGGCCGGTCGTCTCGATCCAGTTGGCGACGCCGGGATCGCGGTGGGACACGACCATCCGGATCATGCCGTCCGGATCGACCTGCGCCTGAGCCGAATTGAGGCTGGTCTGGTGGTTGACGTAGTCGAGCGAGATGTACCACATGCTCCCGAGCTGGAATCCCTGATAGGGCGCGTCGGATTTCGGGATGGTGATGACCATCGCCTCGTCGGGCCCCAACCGGTAGTGACCCACCGACGAGAACTGCGTGCTGAGTCCGCCAGGTGTCTGGCGCGGCGGGGTGAACGTGTTGACCGGTTCGTCGAGATAGAACCACTTGGGGAAGTTGAACCAGGTGTTGATGCGCGCCGTCAGCATCTTGCCCGCGGTCGCATACCTGCGTGCGACGCGTGCGAGATCGGCTTCCGCCGGCGCGGTGCCGACGGTGTCGACGCGCTCGATGGTGATCGAACCCTTGCGCTCGGTCCAGTCGGAGTACACCTCACGGACCGCGAGCATCGACGCGCCCTCACCGAGGGCGAAGTAGTTGTCGGGCGGATCGGCGATCGCCGGCCCGAAGGTCAGCTCGAACGTGCCGTCGTCGGCGATGGTCAGGCGACGGTCGTCGAAGGCGTCCTCGCCCCCGGGCACCGCGGACGGCGTGTAGTCGCCGCGCAGCACCTGGAAGCTGAGATCGGCTGTGGTGCCGCGGCGTCCGCGGACCACATAGGTCCCGGTCGGTTCGACGTCGGCGTGGTAGTACAGCGTGTCCGGGTTGTCGAGACCCATCTTGGTCGACGGTCCGGTCGAGGTCACGAAGTTCGGGTGTGACAACGACCGGCCGCGAACCAGCTGGATGATCGCGGCGATGCTGCCCGCCAGATAGTCGTATCCCTCGGCGAGATCCTGCTCGGTCTCGGCGAACTCCGCCGAGGCGACCAGCTTCTCGGCCTCGGCGATCGCATCGGTCAGGGGCTTGGTCAGGTCCTGCGGTACAGCGATCTCGCGCGAGCTCATAGCCAGGTGTCTCCGCCCGTCCAGGTCAGGAAGTTCTCGAGTTCGGCCTGTGCCGGCGTCACCCGCGGATGTTCGGTCGACAGGTAGCCACCGCGGTAGAAGAGCAACGGCTTGTCCTGCAGCACTTCGCCGAGCGTGAGGGCTCGGCCGATGACGATGTGGTGATCGCCACCGTCGGTGACCCGTTCGACGTCGCATTCGACCCAGGTCAGCGCATGCCGGATCACCGGCAGTCCGGCCGGCGACGGGTCCCAGGTGATGTTGGCGAACTTGTCGTCGCCCGGGGCGCCGAAGGCAGCGCTCACGTCCTGCTGTCGGTTGGACAGGACGTTGACGCAGAACTTGCCGGTCTTCTCGATGACCTTCCAGCTCCGGGAGGTCTTCATCGGGCAGAACAGCACCAGCGGCGGGTCCAGGGACAACGCGGCGAACGACTGACAGGCGAAGCCGACGGGTTTGCCGTCGTCGTCGACGGTCGTGATGACCGTGACGCCGGTGCAGAACTGACCCATCGCGGTACGGAACTGCCGGGAGTCGAACTCCGCGGACCCGTAGGGCGTCTGGGCCATGTCAGTTCTTGAACCCGACGCTGAAGTCATGCCCCCACAGACTGACCGCGGTGCTCTCCCGCGCGATCCACTCGTCGTCGTTGACCGTTCTTCCCTCGCAACCGAACTCGACGTCGAAGCCGCCCGGTGTCTTCATGTAGAAGGAGAGCATCAGGTCGTTGACGTGCCGGCCCAGGGTTGCCGACATGGGGACCTTCTTGCGCAGGGCGCGGTCGAGGCAGAGTCCGACGTCGTCGGAGTTCTCGACCTCCACCATCAGGTGGACGATGCCGGTGCTGTTGGGGATCGGCAGGAACGCCAACGAGTGGTGTCGCGGGTTGCAGCCGAGGAACCGCAGCCACGGGACCTCGTCGCCCTCTTCGCGTCCGACGACCTGCGGGGGCAGCCGCATCGAGTCGCGGAGCTTGAATCCCAGGACGTCCCGGTAGAACTCGAGTGCGGCCTTGTCGTCCTCACACGTGAGCACGACGTGACCGAGACCCTGTTCCTCGGTGACGAAGCGATGACCGTACGGGCTGACGATGCGACGGTGCTCGAGCGCGGCCCCGTGGAACACCTCGAGGGTGTTGCCTGCGGGGTCGTCGAACACGATCATCTCGGCGACGCGGCGGTCGGCGATCTCCTCGTCCTTGCCCTCCCGGAAGACGACGTGCGCACCGGCCAGGCGGTCGCGGACCTCCTGCAGCGCAGCGGCGTTCGCGACCTCCCACCCCGCGCAGGCCAGGCGATCGTGCTCCGAGGGCACGATGACCAGGCGGGCGGGGAAATCGTCCATCCGCAGATAGAGCGCACCCTCGGTGAGCCCCGAGCCCTCGATCATGCCGAGGACCTTGAGGCCGTAGGTGCGCCAGGCCTCGATGTCGGTCGCCTCGATCCTCATGTATCCCAATGAACGGATCGGACAGTCAGTCATCTTCACTCCTTTTGCTCCCTGAGGAGCGAGCTTGCGAGCGTCACGAAGGGCCCCTAAACCATCGTGTCGCCGATGGGAATCCCGAACTCGCCGTTGCCGAATGCGACGTAGGCACGTTCCGGATCGTTGGCGGCGTGCACGCGTCCGGCGTGGGCGTCGCGCCAGAACCGCTGGATCGGGGTTCCGTTCTCGAGTGCGTGGGCGCCCGAGTTCTCGAAGAGACGGTCGATGGCGGAGATCGCCCGGCCGGTGGCGCGCACCTGGTCGCGACGTGCCGCGAGACGCAGCTCCATGGGAACCTCTTCGCCGGCGAGGATCAGGTCGTACTCGGCCTGCAGGTTGCCCGACAACTGGCGCCAGGCGGCGTCGATGTCGCTGGCGGCCTCGGCGATACGCACCTTCGCGAAGGGATCGTCCTTGGCCTTCTCGCCGGCGTATGCGGCGCGGACGCGCTTGCCCTGGTGCTCGACGTGAGCGTGGTAGGCACCGTATGCCATCCCGACGATCGGGGTCGCAATGGTGCTGGGATGAATAGTGCCCCAGGGCATCTTGTAGACCGGCGCGGTGTTCTGCTCGAGACCCGGGCTCTGCCCCATCGACATGGTGCGCATGCTGAGCATGCGGTGGCGGGGAACGAAGACGTCCTTGACCTCGATGGTGTTGGAGCCGGTGCCGCGCAGACCGACGACGTTCCAGACGTCCTTGATCGTGTAGTCCTCGCGCGGGATCAGGAAGCTGACGAAGTCGACCGGCTTGCCGTTCTTGATGACCGGTCCACCGACGAACACCCAGTCGGCGGTGTCGCAACCCGAGGACCAGGCCCACGATCCGTTGACCTTGTAGCCGCCGTCGACGACCTCACCCATGCCCATCGGCGCGTACGACGACGAGATGCGGACGTTGGGGTCCTTGCCCCAGACATCTTCCTGCGCCTGCTGGTCGAAGAGTGCGAGGTGCCAGTTGTGGATGCCGATGATGCCCGACACCCAACCCGTCGACCCGCAGGCCGAGGCAATACGCCGCACGGCCTCGTAGAAGGTGACCGGATCGACCTGGTAACCACCCCACTGCTCGGGCTGCATCAGCTTGAAGAAGCCGGCCGTCTCGAGGCTGGACACGGTCTCCTCGGGGATTCGGCGCAGATCCTCGGTGGCCTGCGCCCGCTGCTCGATCTCCGGGAGCAGTGCGTTGATCTTCTCCAGGACCTGCTCGGCGGCTTCGCTCCGTTGTGCTGGCATCTCGCCTGCTCCTACCTGTCTCTCCCTCGGCCGGACGGCGCCGGCCGCTTACTCATCGAGTTCGAGATTAGAACACGTTCTCATTTCTGTCGAGCACCGGGACTTTATGCCCATGTACAGCACTGATCGGCAATCTGGACAGCGATCCACCCAAAGGATTTGAAACGTGTTCTAGTATTGGTGGCAAGATTCGATGCGACACCAGCCACAGACAGGAGAGGGCATATGTCACCAGCACCCGACACGATGACCCCGAAGACCCCCGGTTCGTCCGACGACGCCGAGGTGGGCATCCGGGAGATCGACACCGGCGCACCGCCCACCCGGTTCGCCCGCGGGTGGCACTGCCTGGGTCTGCTCAGCGAGTTCGACGACGGCCAGCCGCACTCCGTGCAGGTCTTCGGCACCAAGCTCGTCGTCTGGGTCGACACCAAAGGTGAGCTGAACATCCTCGACGCCTACTGCCGACACATGGGCGGCGACCTGTCGCAGGGCAAGCTGTCCGGCGACAACGTCGCCTGCCCGTTCCACGGCTGGCTGTGGAAGGGCAACGGCCGCTGTGCCGGCGTCCCGTACGCCAAGCGCAACCCCAAGCTCGCCAAGACCCGCTCGTGGCCGTCGATGGTCCGCAACGGCCAGGTCTTCGTCTACAACGATCCCGAGGGCAACCCGCCGCCGGAAGAGGTCATCATCCCGGAGCTGGCCGAGGTCGGGTCCGAGGAGTGGACCGACTGGACCTGGAACCGGATCGTGATCGAGGGCTCGAACTGCCGCGAGATCATCGACAACGTCGTCGACATGGCGCACTTCTTCTACGTGCATTTCGCCTTGCCGGACTACTTCAAGAACGTCTTCGAGGGCGAGATCGCCGCGCAGTACATGAACTCGCACGGACGCCCCGACGTCACGCTGGGAACCAACTACGGCGACAGTCGGCTCGAATCGATCGCCGCCTATTACGGCCCGTCCTACATGCTGAACCCGATGGTCCAGTACTACGGCGGCTTCGCGGTCGAGACCATCCTGACCAATTGCCACTACCCGATCGACGAGAACTCGTTCGTCCTGATGTACGGCGTCATGGCGAAGGTGCCCGAGGGCCTCACCGCCGAGCAGGCGTCGAAGATGGCGACCAAGATCAGCGCCGGCGTCGAGGTCGGCTTCCTGCAGGACGTCGAGATCTGGAAGAACAAGACCCGGATCGACAATCCGCTCCTCGTCGAGGAGGACGGCCCGGTGTACCAGCTCCGACGCTGGTATGAGCAGTTCTACGTCGACAAGGCCGACGTCACCGAGGAGATGACCGGCCGGTTCGAGTACGAGATCGACACCTCGAAGGCAGTCGAGAGCTGGAACGCCGAGATCGAGGAGAACCTCCGGCGCCAGGAGGCCGAGAAGGCTGCGGCCGAACAGTCGGCAGACGGCGCCACGGACTCCTCGGAGAAGGCGCAGGTCTGACGATGACCCGGGCCGCGTCACGAGCACACTGGGCCAAGGCGCCCGATTTCGGCGACGATCCCGACCGGGCGGCCCGGGTCCACGCGGCGACCCAGCGCGACCGCGAGCACTACCTACAGGGAGGCATGCGGGAGATCGAATGCCGCGCCTGCCACGCCTGCGTGCTGGTGAAGAAGACCAGCGCTCACCACACGAGCGTGCAGTGGAACGCCGACGCCCGGAACCGATGCCACGGCCTCGAGCAGATGCGCGCCGGCGGTGACGACGGCAACGGACCGTTGCTCCCCGGTGCGATGATGCCGACGTGCGCCCGATTGTCGGCGAGTATCGACCACGGCGTCGCCGAGGGGATCATTCCCCCGGAGTCACCCGCCACGGATCCCGACGGTTATTGGTGAGCGTAGATTTGAGCACCACGGGCAACATTAATTGTCCTTAGTCTCACGCATCACAACGGTCACACCTTCATCACACGTAGAGAACTAACGGCGACACGCGGGTATTCGGTCGGCCAATCTGAGCGTCATGTCCGATTTGCGAACCCGCTGCGTGCGGGTCACCTGTGCTGTCGCCCTGTCCGCCGCGCTGTCCGTCGCGGCGCCGTTCGTGGGTTCACCGTTCGCCGATGCCGGACGCGCCGCCGCGGCCGGGTCGAGTTCCGGCTCCAGTGATTCCACCGGTTCGGTACCGATCTACCTGCCCATCCCCACCCCCACCGGTCTGGCGGCGCTCGGCGCGTCGATGACCCAGATCGGCAAGCCCTACCGGTGGGGCGGAACCGGTCCGCACTCCTGGGACTGCTCCGGTCTCGTCCAGTGGGCTTTCCACACCGCAGGCGTGAAACTGCCGCGGACCAGCCAGCAGCAGGCGAAGGTCGGCAACGCGATCCCGTTCAGCGCCCTCGCCCCCGGCGACATCATCATCTTCGGCCGCGACGCCGGGCACGTCGGCATCTACGCCGGCGGCGGCCGCGTGTTCAACGCCTACGCCACCGGCAAGCCCATCGGCTTCACCAAGGTCAAGGACATGGGGCCCATCAAGACGATTCGTCGTTTCGGCTGACCACCGGGCCCACCGACCGTCCGGGCCACACCGAGGTCGCGACCGCGAACCCCACGACGACGAGCAGCAGCACCGCGACCACCACGGTGCCGAGCAGCCCGTAACCCGGTTGCATCGTCGGGAGTTCGAGGTCGAGGGCCTCGGCGACCCGGTCGGAGAACAGGTGCGTTGCCGGATCGCTCAGCGTCCGCAGCCCCACGACCAGAGCGACCACCGCGGCCAGTCCGATCACCCCGATCGCCGCCGGACGGAGACGCTCGCGCCACCACGCCAACGCGGCGACCAGCGCGATGACCGCACCGAGGATCACCACACTCAGACCGGGCCGGTCGGTGTTGTCCTCGAAGAAGAAGGCCACGTCCTCATCGCTCGCCCCCGGGACGGTCACCCGTCCGAGACCGGTGATGGACGGTTGCACACCCTCGTCGGTGCTTCCCCACTCCACCTGCGCGAACAGCACCAGGAGGAGGCCACCGACGAGGGCGGCAGGCCACACGAAGGTGCGAAGTCTGTCGACGATGCCCGGTTCTGTCGTCATGCCACCAAGATTGCCATCCGCTGATCGAGCCGTATCGAAATCACGCGCCGGTATCGATCTCACCGGAGCATCCCAACCCGCTGTCGGAGCGATGAGTTTGCGCGACGCTGAGAGTCTCCACCTCAGTCGTTCACCAACATTCCGCATGGCAACGAAGGGATACGAGCATGGCCGAGTACGCAGCCCCGTCTGGGGCCCCGATCTGGTTCGACCTGATGAGCAGCGACACGGCGAGAGCCGAGAAGTTCTACGGGGAGATCTTCGGCTGGGAGACGGAGACACCGAACGAGGAGTTCGGCGGCTACCGGAACTTCCTCAAGAACGGCAAACCGGTCGCCGGGCTCAGCCCCGCGATGGAAGAGGCTGGGCCGCCCAACATCTGGTCGGTGTATCTGCATTCCGAGGACGCCGACGCCACCGTGAACGCGGTCGAATCGGCCGGTGGAAGCGTCATGGTCCCGCCCATGCCGGTCGGTGACGAGGGCACGATGATGGTCGCCACCGATCCGGCCCGAGCCGTCATCGGTTTCTGGCAGCCGAAGCAGCACAAGGGTTATTCCGAGTTCGGCGAACACGGCACCCCGTACTGGTTCGAATGCCAGTCCAAGGACTACGCCAAGTCACTCGACTTCTATCGCGCCGTGCTCGGCGCGCGCATCGAGGAGGTCGGCACCGGCGGTGACCCCGACGCCGTTGGCCCCGACCATTACGGCCAGATCTTCTACGGCGAAGAGTCCTACGCCGGGATCATGGACGCTGCCAAGCTCTTTCCCGACGAGGTGCCGTCGTTCTGGCAGATCTACATCACCGTCGACGACGTGGCGGCGACGGTCAAGCAGGTCGAGTCCCTCGGCGGCGAGATCGTGATGCCCGGTGAGGACACCCCGTACGGGACGCTCGCGGCGATCAAGGACCCGATGGGTGCGCTGATCTGCCTCGGACATCCGCCGGCCGGGATGTGACACCGCGCGATCGGTAGAAGAAACACGCGCCATGTGCGTGTGTTCTCTACCGATCGTCGTCGGGCGGGTACTCGTCGGGGTCGTCGGGACCGAGCGCGGTCGCCTGTTCGACGACGTCGGCGGGATCGGCCTCGAGGGAGATCGACGGCACCTCCGACTCGACGGGGGATTCACCGTCGACGGGCTCGACGGGGGTCGTCTGCTCGACGACGTCGGCGTCGTTCGCTTCCCCTCCGGTCCACGCTTGAGTGTCTGCCATGGCGACTCCTTCCGGTTGCGGGTGCTCGGCACACCGGATGTCCGAGCGCGACCTTCCGGCGCCCTTCCGATGATCCTGACGTCCGCGACAGGCGTCAACATCCCGGGATCGGCAGTCGGAGGAGTTCACCGGAGACGACGCCCCGGACGGTCCGGGCGGCGACGACACCCCAGGCGAGGACCAGCACCGCGAAACCGGCGACCGCCGCGACCTCGAACACCGGTCCGCCCAGGGTGAGCGCCAGCGCGGAGGAACCGGTCACGTAGGTGCCCATCGGGAAGGTGAACGACCACCACGTCATCGCGAACGGCATACCCGCACGAGCGGTGCGGACGGTGAGCCGCGCGGCGACGAGAATCCAGACCGTGGCGACCGCCCACACGACGAGCCCATAGGCGACCGCGAACTCGTGCATCGCTCCCGCAACCGAGGCGGACACAGCGTCGGGCGCCACGTGGGCGAGCAGACACACCGCCGTGACCGACTGCCCGAGCGGGCCCAACACAATCCACCAGGTGGGCATCATGGTCGCGGCGCCGTGGTCGCCGGTCCGGAACCGACGGACCAGGGCGACCAGGATGGGCGTCGCGGCGACCACCGCCAGTCCGAACATCGCGAACCCGACCCCGAGAACCAGGGTCCGTGCCCATCCGGCGCCGAGCTGACCGGCCAGGATCGCCGCGGCCGACGCCGACACCATCGGCGCCACGACCGGCATCAGCCAGCCGCCGAACGCCTCCCCGACGTGAGCCCGCCGCAAGATCAGGTGCCGGTACGGGATGACCAGCGCGGTCACCACGCCGCCGAGCGTGCCGACGATCCAGCACACGACATCGACGCCGAGGGCAACGTCTCGGCCGACGATCCCGACGCCGACCAGGAGAGTGCTGGTCCCCACCGTCATGACGGCCATCGGCACCGCACCGTAGAAGTGCGCGACGACGCGGTGATCGTGGTGGCTGCGAGCGACAGCAGGGTCCATCAGCCAGTGGCCGATCGTGGTGATGACCACGCCCCCGAACACGACGCAGGCAAGCATCCAGAACCCGGCGGCCACGACGCTCAGGACGGCCGGCTGCCAGGGCAGGCCGTGCGCGGCGATGGCGATGATCCCCGTGCCCATCACCGCCGCGAACCAGTTCGGCGGGAAGTAGGTGACCCGGGCGCGCACTCCGCGCGCGGTGCCGGGCAGAGAACCGGCCGGGGTCGGGCGAGCGGTCATCGTGGTCATGTCCACCACGATCGCGTGGATGCCGCGCCCCCGGTAGAGCCCGAATCGTTGGAAGGTCACAAACTCCGCTTGTAGCTGGGGTACCAACGACGGTTGTACCCTCGGACGATGGTTCTCAGTCCGCGGATGCCCGACCTCGCCTCGTTGGAGACCCTGCAGGCGGTCGTCAGCACGGGCAGTCTCAATGCGGCGGCCGGCGAGCTCGGTGTCACCCAGCAGGCGGTGTCGGCACGTATCCGCGCGATGGAGACCCAGCTGGGCGTCGGACTGCTGACACGAACACCACGCGGATCGGTCCCGACCCAGTCCGGCCGGCTCGTCGCCGAGTGGGCCGACCGGTTGCTCACGCTGGCAGGCGAATTCGACGCCGGTCTCGCCGCGCTGCGGCTGGAGAGGCGCGATCAGCTGCGGCTGGCCGCGAGCCTCACCGTCGCGGAGCATCTCCTCCCCCGCTGGCTCGTGTCCTTCGCCGCCCAGCACGAACCCGCGCCGAAGGTGTCGTTCACCGCCGCCAACTCCGACCACGTCTGCACACTGGTGCGTGACGGCGAGGTCGAACTCGGGTTCGTCGAGGGACCTCGGGTGGCGCCCGGACTCCGGAGCCGGACGATCGCACGTGACGAGCTCGTCGTCGTCGTGCCGCCCGATCATCCGTGGACTCGCAGCCGCCGTCGGGTCGGGGCCGCCGATCTCGCCGGTACCGCGCTCGTGACCCGCGAGGAGGGCTCGGGCACGCGCGAGTTCTTCGAACGCGCTCTCACGCGGGCGCTGGGACCGTCCCGCGAGATCACCGCACCGGTGCTGGAACTGTCGACCACGGCGTCGGTGCGCGCCGCAGTCATCGCGGGGGCCGGGCCGGCCGTGCTCAGCAACCTGTCGGTCGCCGACGATCTCGGCCGACGGTTGGTCCGTATCCCGATCGACGACCTCGATCTCGAACGTCAGCTACGCGCGGTGTGGTCATCCGGTCCTCAACCCAATGCCGGTGCAGCGCGGGACTTCCTGGCACATATCGGCCGATCCTGAACACTCAGGAAGAGGCGCGGTCCTCGACATCGGTTCCGTGGGCACCCGCGTTGAGCAGGTGATGCGCCTCGGGATTCCCATCGAGGGCACGGCTGGTACGCCGGGCGACCTTCCAGCCGGCCTCGGTACGCACGAACCTCCAGTGATGCGCGGTGGCGCGGAGAACGCGGAACCCCTTGTCGCCGGACAGGACCAGAAGTGAGTGGCTGGCGGCGATCGCCTCGTCGGCGTCGACGTTCACATGAACCGCACCCTGGAGATGTGTGCAGCCGCGGGCGATGAGTCCTTGATGTGCGTCGGAGCGGACCATCGCGGCGATGTCATCGCGGCCCTGCATGTAGAGGCCGTCGACGTCGTAGATGCCGTCGGGCGTCCACAGCGCGGCGACCGCCTCGGCGTCGCCGCTGTCGACGAGCGGTCCGTACGAGGTGACCAGGCGGGTGATCTCCCGTTCGTCGGCAAGAAGCCGAACAGTGTCCTCGAGCTGGGTCATCTTCTCTTCGATCATCGCGTTCACCCCTTCAGTCCGAGTTCGGCGAGTCGTCGCAGCTGACCGATGTAGTGGTCGGCCGACGACGCCCGGATCGTCACGCCGACGATCGTCGCACCGGCGGAGCGGGTCTTCTCCAGCTCTGCGGCGGTGCCCTCGGCGTCCTCCGGATCGAGCGGCCCCGCGCCGAGCACCACCTCGAAACCGTGCGGGATCTCGACCGCGTCGAGCATCTCCCGGAGTCGGGACCGGCCGAGTCCGAACGGAACCCAGCCGTCTCCGAGCTCGACGGCCCGCCGCAGGGACCGACTCGTTCGTCCGCCGACCCAGATCGGCACCCGTTGCTGTACCGCACACGGTTCGACGATCGAACCGCCGAACTCATAGTGGGTGCCCTGATATTCCGGTTCGGAGGCCGACAACGAAGCTCGCAGCGCACGCATCGCGTCGTCGGCGCGATCACCGCGACCACCGAACTCGACACCGAGGAGATCGAACTCCTCACGCAGGGAACCGACTCCGACGCCAAGCGTCACCCGTCCCCCGCTGATGGTGTCGAGCGTCCCGTAGCGTTTCGCGATCTCCAGGGGATGGTGGTACCCGAGCACCAGCACCTGGGTGAGGAACCGGATGGTCCGCGTTCGTCCCGCGAGGAACCCGAAGGTGGACAACGGGTCCCAGTAGGTACCGCCACGCTGGGCAGCGATCGCGGTGGGCACTGCGACGTGCTCGCTGCAGGTGAGGTACTCGAAACCCAGTTCGTCCGCGGCCGCGGCGATGTCGGCGAGTTCGGCGATCCCTGCGGTCGCCTCCCACTCACCTGCGACACCCGGCAAACGCGTGACGATCGGGCTGGTGATGCCGAGGCGGGAGCGATCGGTCATGGAGTCATCTCACCAGCCCTTCGTGGCTCGTCGCTATCGCTCCTCGCACCTCAGGGAGCACGGGGTCGGCTCCTTTCGATACGCCCTCCGCAAGCTCCGGGCTACTCAAGGAGCAGAAACATACGCCCTCCGCAAGCTCCGGGCTACTCAAGGAGCAGAAACATACGCCCTCCGCAAGCCCCGGGCTACTCAAGGAGCAGATGATGCCGCCTTCTGCGGGAACAACTTCAGCATCGCCTCATGCTGGGCCAGGATCAGACTGCGGCGATCGGGGCCGTTGATCTTCTCCACCCGGCGGGCGTTGCCGCCGGCCACCCACACCGGGCCGTCCGCGAGATGCTCGAGACCCTCGCGGGCGACGTCGTCGGGTTCGCTCGCCTTCAGCGGCCCGCCGAGGTTCATCCCGGCCCTTTCCATCGCGGGTGTACGCGTCACTCCCAGTACGAGTTCGAGGACGTCGACTCCGTGGTCACGCAGCTCGAGCCACAGGGATTCGGCGAACACGCGCCCGAAAGCCTTGACCGCGCCGTAGACCGACAGGTGCTTGCCGCCCAGGTAACCGCTCATGGAACCGACGAGCAGCAGCCCACCACTCCCCCGGGCCCGCATCCGGGCACCGAAGTGGTGCACGAGTGCGAGCTGGGCGGTGATGTTCAGATCGATGACGGTCTGGAACTTCGAGAGGTCGCCCTCCACGAAGTCCGCGCCGTAGCTGTTGGCACCGGCGTTGTAGACAAGCAGACCGACGTCGAGACCGTCGGTGGAGGAGACGATCTCGTCGATGGCCGAGGGTGCGGTCAGGTCGACCGACAGGGTCAGCGCCTGCACACCGCGGGCCCGGACCTCGGCAGCGGTCTCCTCCAGTGGTCCGGGTTTACGCGCGATGAGTACGACGTTGATCCCGGCGTCGGCGAGCTGGTGGGCGAACGAGGCACCCACGCCCTCCGAACCGCCGGCGATCACCGCCCACGGGCCGTACTTCGTTGCGTCGAAGCCAGATCCGGAACCGTCAGGACTCTCAGACACCGGCATTCGCGTCTTGCTTCTTCTTCAGCTCCAGCGCGATGTCGATCAGCTGGTCCTCCTGGCCGCCGACGAGTTTGCGGGCCCCCGCCTCGAGGAGGATCTCCGCAGCCGAGACGCCATAGCGCTCCGCATGCCCCTCGGCATGCTTGAGGAACGAGCTATAGCACCCGGCGTAACCCATCATCATCGCCGGGCGGTCCACCAGGCATTCCGACGGCATGGCCGGACGGACGACATCCTGTGCGACGTCGGCGATCTTCATGAAGTCGACCCCGGTGGTGATGCCGAGCTTGTCGCACACACCGACGAATGCCTCGGTGGGCGTGTTACCCGCACCGGCACCAAAGCGTCGAATGGAGCCGTCGATCTGCTGGGCACCTGCACGGATCGCGTTAACCGAGTTGGCGATCGCGATGTCGAGGTTCTCGTGCCCGTGGAATCCGACCTGGGCGTCGTTGCCGAGTTCGGCGACCAGCGCCTCGACGCGGACGGTGACATCCTCGAGGACGAGCGCACCCGCGGAGTCGACGACGTAGACGCACTGGCATCCGGCATCGGCCATGATGCGGGCCTGCTTGGCGATGACCTCCGGCGGCTGGCTGTGGCTCATCATCAAGAAGCCGACGGTCTCCAGGCCGAGATCCCGTGCGAGACCGAAGTGCTGGATCGAGACGTCGGCCTCGGTGCAGTGGGTGGCGATGCGGCAGATCTGGCCGCCGTTGTCCTGCGCAGCGCGGATGTCGTCCTTGGTGCCCAGACCGGGCAGCATCAAGAAGGCGATCTTGGCGCGCTTGGCGGTCTCGGCCGCCGCCTTGATGAGCTGCTGTTCAGGGGTTTTGGAGAACCCGTAGTTGAACGATGAGCCACCGAGTCCGTCGCCGTGGGTCACCTCGATCACCGGCACACCGGCGTCGTCGAGGCCGCCGACGATCGCACGCACCTCCTCCTCGGTGAACTGGTGCCGCTTGTGATGACTGCCGTCACGCAGCGAGGAGTCGGTGATGCGGATGTCGAGGGTGTCGGAGTATTTGCGCGCGTTCGTCATCAACTTCGGGTCGCGCGGTGTCAGAACCACATTGGTGCTCATGCAGGGACTCCCAACTTCTGCTTGGCGATCTCTTCGCCGACCTTGGTCGCGGCGGCGGTCATGATGTCCAGATTTCCGGCGTACGGCGGTAAGAAGTCGCCGGCACCTTCGACCTCCACGAAGATCGACACCCGCGCGTAGCCGCCGTTCAGGACGCTCGGCGGATCGAACTGCGGGTCCTGCAGGAGGCGGTAACCCGGCACGTACTGCTGGATCTCCTTCTCGCGCCGGTGGATCGATTCCGCGATGGCGTCGGTGTCGGCGTCTTCGGGAATCGCGCAGAAGATGGTGTCGCGCATGATCATCGGGGGGTCGGCGGGGTTGAGGATGATGATCGCCTTGCCGCGCTGGGCGCCACCGATCGTCTCCACTCCCGCCGAGGTCGTCGCGGTGAACTCGTCGATGTTGGCGCGGGTGCCCGGACCGGCCGAGACCGAGGCGACCGACGCGACGATCTCCGCGTACGGAACCGGGACGACCGACGAAACCGCGTGCACCATCGGGATCGTCGCCTGCCCACCGCAGGTGATCATGTTGGTGTTCGGCGCATCGAGGTGTTCACGGAGATTGGCCGGCGGGACCACGGCGGGTCCGACGGCAGCCGGAGTGAGGTCCACAGCGGTGATACCGGCGGCCTCGTACTTCGGCGCGTATTCACGGTGCACGTACGCGGACGTGGCCTCGAAGATGAGATCGGGCTTGTCCTGCGATCCGAGGAGTTCGTCCGCGCCACCGCTCATCGTGATGAGCCCGTGGTCGGCGGCGCGCTTCATGCCCTCCGAGTCGGGGTCGATGCCGACCATCCATCGGGGTTCGATGACCTCCGAACGCTCCAGCTTGTACATCAGGTCGGTGCCGATGTTGCCCGATCCGATGATCGCCGCGGTCAGTTTTGCCGCCACGTGGACCCTCCTCTTGCTAGTGAAGTCTGTTGTATGTCAGGTGAAGTCGAGCGTGACCGAACCGAGGCCGACGAATTCGGCCACGAAGTGATCACCCGAGGAGATGTCGATCGCCCGCGTCGCCGTGCCGGGCAGGATCACGTCCCCCTTGCGGAGGCGGACCCCGAAGCTGTCGACCTTGCGCGCCAGCCACGACACCGCGTTGAGCGGATGGCCCAGCACCGCAGACGAATTGCCCTTCGCCACGATCTCCCCGTTACGATGCAGGACCGCATCGATGTCCCCGGTGTCGATCTCGCTGATCGGGACGCGCTGTTGCCCGAGGATCCAGCCGCACGACGAGGCGTTGTCGGCGATGGTGTCGCACAGCGTGATCTTCCAGTCCTTGATCCGGGAATCGATGAGTTCGATCGAGGGCACCACCCACTCGACCGCGGCGACGACGTCATCGTTGGTGCATCCCTCGCCGGGCAGGTCCTCGCCGAGGATGAACCCGACCTCCACCTCGACGCGCGGGAAGCACAGTTTCTTCGCGTCGATGGGGGTCTCCTCGAAGTACTGCATCTCGTCGAGGAGGTGGCCGTAGTCGGGCTCGTCGACGCCCATCATCTTCTGCATCGCCTCGGAGGCGAGACCGACCTTGTGCCCGGCGACCTTGGCCCCGGCGTCGAGGCGCTTGCGGATGTTGATCAGCTGGATCTCGTAGGCATCGACCACGTCGAGGTCCGGATAGGCGTCCGTGGGACGGGCGATAGCCGCAGCCGACGCTTCCGCCTGCCACAGCTGCGCCGCGATCTGTTCGCGAATCTGCTGGTCAACCGCCATCTCGCCTCCGCCTCCCGAAAGTGAACCTGTTCTAGTTTAGAACATGTTCCAGTCTTGCAGGAGCCCCGTGCGCAATTCGCGTCGCACCGTCGTGAGCGTCGCGCGGACGACTACCGTTCTCGTCATGAGCTCCGACTCCTCAACCTCCGCCCCTTCGGACGCCGAGGCAACCGGCGATCCCATTCTCACGTCCTTCGACAACGGCGTCGGCCGGCTGACGCTCAACAACCCGCGCCGCAAGAACGCGATCACCCTCGAGATGGCCGCGTCGATCGAGCGGTTCTGCGACCAGGTGGCCGCCGACGAGACCATCGGCGCGGTGGTCGTCGACGCCGCCGGCTCCTACTTCTGCAGCGGCGCCGACACCCGCATCCTCGCCGGCGCGTCGGCCGATCCGGCGGCGCCGGAGTCGGTGAGGCAACTGTCGGCGGTGTACGCGGCGTTCGTCCGTGTCGGTTCTCTTCCGGTTCCCACCATCGGCGTCGTAGTGGGCGGTGCGGTTGGCGCCGGCCTCAACCTCGCCCTGGCCGTCGACCTGCTCGTCACCACTCCCGACGCGGTTCTGGACAGCGGCTTCCTCGCCCGCGGTATTCATCCCGGCGGCGGTCACCTGACCCTGCTGAACCGCGCGGTCGGACGCGCCAACACGATCGCACTCGCGGCCTGCGGCCAGTCACTCACCGGCGACGAGGCGGTCGAGCAGGGGCTCGCGTGCGCCGCAGCCCCGGTCGACGAGCTCCCTGCGATCGTCGACGGCCTCACCGGTCCCGCCGCCCGCGACCCCGAGCTGACCCGCAAGGTCATGTCGAGCGTGCGCCTGGAGCTCGGTCCGCCGACGGTGACCTGGGATTCCGCGATCGAGATCGAACGCGGAACCCAGATGTGGTCGATGGCCCGCAAGGGCCGGAACTGGTCGTCGCGGGGACCCGGCCGGTCGTGACCGACGATCAGCTCTCGACGCTGCGCGTCGAATCCCCGGCGGCGCTGCGCGCCGAGGTCCGCGCGTTCCTGCGCGCCGAGATCGATTCGGGCGCCTTCACTCCTGACGTCGACAGTTGGATGACGGGTTTCGACCCCGCCTTCAGCCGTCGGCTCGGCGAACGCCGCTGGCTCGGCATGACGATGCCACCCGAGTACGGCGGACAGGGACGGACCCCCGTCGAGCGGTTCGTCATCACCGAGGAGATGCTCGCGCACGGCGCACCGGTTGCCGCTCACTGGATCGCCGACCGTCAGATGGCGCCGGGCATCCTGGCCAACGGCACCGAGGAGCAGCGGCGCCGCTACATCCCCGGGATCTCCGCGGGCACGGTCTACTTCGCGATCGGGATGAGCGAACCCGACGCGGGTTCCGACCTCGCCGGCGTCCGGACACGGGCCACCGACAACGGTGATTCGTGGACGATCAGCGGCACCAAGGTGTGGACCACCGGCGCCCACATCGCCCACGCGATGGTGCTGCTCGCCCGCACCGACGGCACCCCCGACGATCGGCAGCAAGGACTTTCACAGTTCGTCGTCGACCTCCCCCACCCCGACATCGAGATTCGGCCGATCCGGAGCATCGACGGTCAGTCCCACTTCAACGAGGTCATCTTCCACGATGCCGTCGTCGGCTCGGCGGCATTGCTCGGTCGCCGAGGACACGGGTGGCAACAGGTGATGAGCGAGTTGGCATTCGAACGTTCCGGACCGGAGCGCTACCTCAGCACGCTGCCACTCCTACGCGCATGGACCGATCATCTCCGCGAGCAGGGAGCCACCCCGCAGCAGCGGGCGGCGCTGGGAAAGCTCACCGCACAGGCGTGGGCGCTGCGTCAGATGTCGCTGCAGGTTGCCCGCGAACTGGCGGCCGGCGGCAAACCCGATGTGCTCGCCGCGATGGTCAAGGATCTCGGTTCGACGTTCGAGGGCGATCTGGTGACGGCCGTCCGCGATGCCTCCGCCATCGTGCCGCACCGCAAGGGCAGCACCCATCTCGAACGGCTCCTGGCCCAATCCGTCCTGCACTCACCGGCGTTCACGCTTCGCGGCGGAACCAACGAGATCCTGCGCGGGATCGTCGCGCGCGGACTGGGGATACGATGACCGACCTCGCCGCAGAGCTCCGGGCCACCATCACCGCGATGCTCGCCCGCATCCCGGTCGACATGCAGACCCCGATCACCGCACCCGACGCGGCCGTGTGGGGCGCCGTTGTCGAGGCCGGGTTCACCGGCGTCGATGTCCCCGAGGAGGCCGGTGGACACGGTGGCGAACTCGGTGATGCACTCGCCGTTCTGGATTCGCTCGCCGAAGCCGGAGCCGTGACCCCGTACCTCGAACACGCACTCCTCGCGTCGTGGCTGGCGGGGAGCGTCGGACAATCACTCGCAGGCACCACGGCGACGGTTGCCGGGATCGACGACGGGACCGCCCGCACCGACGGAAATCGAATCCTGCTGTCGGGCAGCGCGACCGGCGTGGCGTATGTCGACGATGTGGATACCGTGGTGGTCCTGACGACCGGGCCCGACGGCCCGGTGGTCGCCGTCGTCGGACGCGAAGCTCCCGGCGTCGAGGTCACGACCGGGGCGGACCTGCAGGGAGTCTCGTACGGCGACATCGTATTCCGCGATGCCGAGGCAACGTTCTCGGCGCACTCCCCCGTCGACATCCAGGACCTGCGTCGACGCGGAGCTCTCGCGTACGCCGTCGCCCTCGCCGCGGCCGCGCGCGCGGTCCGCGAGCGCACGGTCCGTTACGCGTCCGAACGCACCCAGTTCGGGCGGCCCCTGGCGAAGTTCCAGGCCATCCAGCAGCGACTGGCCGAGATGGCCGCCCACACAACGCTCATGGAGACGGCCGCACGAGCCGCCACTGAGGCAGCGTCGAGTGACCCGGTCGCGGCCCGCGCCGCCATCGCGGCGGCAAAGGTTGTGACCTCGCACTACGCCACCGAGGTCGCCTCCGCCGGACACCAGATCCACGGCGCGATCGGCTTCACGTCGGAGCACAGCCTGGGCCGATTCACCTCAGCCTTGTGGACCTGGACGGATCGGTATGGCACCGAGCAGGATTGGGCCACATCGCTGGCCGAAGACATCCTTGACGAGGGCGCCGACCCGTGGGATCTGATCGTCGGCGAGGGTTCGCGCGATCCGGTCTAGAGCTCGTGGCGCCCGACCGGGTGAACGAACTGGAGGGCGATCCCGACCCCGACCGCCCAGATGGCCGTCGGCAGCAGGTCCAGCAGCGGTGAGGTCGATGAGCTCTCGAGCAACCACTGCGCGACGCCCGCTGTCACAGCGAGTCCTACAGCGCATGCGGCGATGTCGGACCAGCGCGCCCAACCCCACAGGGACAGCAACGTCAGCAGCAGTACCGTCGTCGCGGCGATACCGGCCGCCCCACCCGGACTCGGCTGGGTGAACAGTTGGGCGAGATCTGACGACTTGTTGCCGGATCTCATATCCTCGATGGACATCCAGGTGACGCCGAAGCTCAACAGATACAGCACGACCACGGCGACGATCAGACCGACGCGGACCCTGACCCGTGGCCGGACCTGGGCACGCACCGTCTGCGCGCCCAGGTTGCACCAGCCGACCAGGCCTGCGAACAACAGGACCGTCATGACCAGCGATTCCGCACCGAGAGCGGGGACCTCGTTGCTGCGCCACCAGATCCACGCTGCACCGAGGGCCATCGCGATGACTCCGGCCGCCACCGCGGCGACGACAAATCTGCTCGCGTACCTCACGCTCCCATCGAGCGTGTCTTTCCACAGTTCGTCTCTCTCGGGTTCGCGCTCCGGAGCCGGTGCCCGAAAGAATCGGTCGACCATCCGCCACCGACGGCGCGCCTCGATCGCACGCCAGATCAGCAGTCCACCGAGGACGGCGGTGATGCCCACGAACGTCGCCTGAACTCCGGGCGCGGTGGTCCCGGTGCCGAGGAGCGCGGCGGCCGCGATCGCCACGACGACGGCCGAGACCAGCCGGACACGGTCGACGACCAGAGCGATGATCGGCAGCAGCGGCCGGGCGGCGATGAGCCCCACGCGGATCGCAACCCCCTTCGCGGTGCCACCGGAGCGCTCCGCCGGCCACAGGGCCCGCAACACGAGCGGCAGGATCCGGGATACCAGTCCGAACAGGTAGCGGACCCGCAGGTCGGACAGGCTCTGCCCGCCGGTCGCGGCGATGTGCTCCCCCGCAGGCACCCCGGACGGGCCGACCTCCCTCGTGACCTCTTCTTGCAGCTCGGTGATGAGTCGTTCGTCGTCGTCTCGGGAGACGACGACCGTCGACTCCGAGGTCGTGGACAGCAGTTCCACGACTCCGGCCGCGGCATCCAGTCGTCCCCAGTACCAGTCGTTCTCGCGCCATCCGGGACTGAAGAAGCCGGCGAACCTCGCCAGCCCGGTTCCGGCCAGGCGGGTGTCCGCCCGGGCGAGATCCGTCGTCGCCTCGATCTGCTTGGCGACCGCACCGGCGTTGAGTGACCCGGGATCCACGTCCGCGCGAATCCATTTCTGCAACTGTGCGGCGATAGCGGAGGCCCGGACCCCGGAGAGCGTCATCTCGTCCTCACCGGTTTCGTCGTCGAGCTTCAGCCGCGGCTTCGTGTCACCGGCGATCCGATGGAAGCCGATGGTGGCGGCGGTACCGGGGATGGCCGCCTCGCCGACCAGGCGGACGATGTCGAAGACGACATTCGCCGGATCGTCGGTCTCACCGGAGGGCATCTCACCGAGCCTGTCGTGCAGCAGGTGGAAGATCGAGTTGTTCCAGCGTTCGAGCGCCGGTCCGGCCGACCCGTCAGGGTTCACCGACCATTCGAGGATGCGGTTTCGGTACTGCGACAGGGTTTCCCAGACCGTTTGCAGCGCACTGCCACTCGTTTCGCCGAGCAGCACGCCCGGTGCTCCGTGTGCCGGTGCCAGCACCTGATAGAAGGTCGATTCCGCGATCTCGTCGACCCCGGCCGGTGTCATCGCGAACTCGACGACCGATCCGAGTGCGAGGCGCCGCTGCGACTCGATGCCCGCGATGATTCGGGACACGACCTCGTCGCAGTCGATTCGGCTCGAATCCTGCGGCAGGAGAGCGAGATCGACAGTGAGACGCCGCGCCTCGAGCATCACGGTGAGGCATCGGTACAACCCCTTCTTCAGCAGCCGGAGTTGAATCGGTTCCGCAACAGTCGATCCGGCGCTAAGTGACTGCAGCTGTTGCACCCAGGCGATGAGCAGGCGGATGCCGGCGACGGCCGCCCCGACGTCACCGCCAGCGAATACGGCGAACGCGTCCGGCTGTTCCCCGGCGGCGATCTGTTCATACGCCTTGCGCACCGCTCGCTCGACGCACAGCGCGTCGAGACGGCTCACGGTCGGGAAGATCCGGGACCGGTGGGGCGGCCGGCACAGGGATGCGGTCGGGTCGACAACGAGATTGCTCAGCCGCTGGACGTCGATACCGGTTCGGGAGCGGACGTAGGTCGGGACATCGACCTTTTCGACCCGGCGGCCGGGACCGAGCGCGACCGACAGGGTGGCGGCCAGTTCCCGCTGCCGGGATGCGGCCTCGAGCGCGGCGGCGTTGTGCTCACGGATCTGGTCGATCTCGTCGTCGGCGCTCTCCACTCGTTTCTGAAGTCCCTTGGCACCCATGATCACCGACAGCCAGCCCGCGCCGGAATCGCGGTTCCCGGCGACCACCGCCTTCCGCGGGACCGGCGGCTGCGGAGGCTGGGGATCGAGGTAGACCAGCACGCGGCGAGACGGACTCGATGCCGAGGCACGCTGTACGGCGCGGAGCGCGCGATCGATCGGGATGTTGTCGAAGACGCCGCCGTCGACGACCCGGAAGTCGTCACCGGGGTCCACGACCGTCGAGGGCGGTGTTCCCGCACGGGCGAACGGAAAGACGTCGGCCATGTTCGGGACGCAGTCGCCGGCCGACTCCGCTTGGCGACGCGGACGCGGCCTCCGTCCGCATGTGGGTCCGTCGGTCGCCGAGTAAATGTCCGCGGGTTCGAAGGCGCCGGGAAAGGACGACGTCGCGCGGGCGGCGAGCGCCATCCGGCGCAGTTCCATCCTCGGCTCCACCGCCTCGGGCCCGGGAACCGTCGAGTACCTCGACGCGAGACCGCCGGGGCGTCGGGTGAAGGAGAACGACGCGCGGTTACCCAGTTCCGGCTGCTTTCCGTCGGTGAGCAGCGTCGCGGCCAGTTCGACGGTCACCGATTCGGAGACGGCGAGAGCCGGGCGCTCCGAGGACCCCGACTCCGGATCGACACCGGCGATCCCGAGTACCGCCTGTTCGGCGACGTCGAGCAGGCGTTCGTTCCCCTTCAACAGCGAGGGCACCGGACCCCAGCCCGGGTCGCGGACGAGCTCACACAGGTCTCCCTGCTCGCTCCACAACGCGCTGACGATGTCATCGGTGGGCACACCGTAGGTCTGCGTCAGCGCAAACAACACAGCGTTGAGACCGCCGGCGCTCGCTCCTGCGAGAATGTCGAACTCGACGTCGGTGTAACCCGCCTCCGCGAGCCGGCGCCGATACAGGTGCGCACGACGCTCTCGCGGCGTCGCCGAATCGACGCATCGCGGCGAACTCGGGGGCCATTCGGCACACCGACACCGGTCCGCGCCCCGGCTGACGCGGCGCAACAGGTCCAGTTCGGCGACCGCACCCCCGATCCAGACGGCCATGCTGACCCCGCCGCGCTCCGCCAGGGCCACGCGCAAGGTTTTTCGGGTGGGTGTCGGCGTCGTCGCACTCGGCGCGGGTGCGGTCTCGACTTCGCTTGCGATCCGGTCGTCGATGGTCACGTCAGCCTCGCCTCTCCTGGAGGAAGTGGTCTGTGAACCTCAGGATCCGCCGGACCGACCCGGTCGACACGAGTACCGGACTACTCGTTCCCGCACCGTTTGCACCCGGTGACCATCGGTTGCACGCGCCCACCCCTGGCGTCGCATTTCTGTAACGTGTTCTAATTCAGGTAGAACACGTTACAGCTGCGCGCACGAAGGGGACCCCATGGCCGGCTCGTCCGATCCACAACAGACCAGCACCGAACCCGAGACCTACGACGTCATCGTCGTCGGTGCCGGTGGTGCCGGTCTGGCCGCCGCGATCACCGCGGCCCGCAAGGGCCTCAAGACCGTTCTGATCGAGAAGTCGCCCTACTGGGGCGGTTCGACCTCCCGGTCCGGCGGCGGCGTGTGGATCCCCAACAACTCGGTGCTGAAGCGCGACGGCGTGAGTGATACGCCGGAGAAGGCCCGTGAATACGTGCACGCGATCATCGGCGAGCACGCACCGGCCGACCGTATCGACGCCTACATCGATCGCGGACCCGAGGCCCTCGACTTCCTGCTCGAGCACGCCCCGCTCGACCTCGAGTGGGTGAAGAACTACTCGGACTACTACCCCGAGGCACCGGGTGGACGTCTCGGCGGCCGGTCGATCGAACCGCGGCCGTTCGATGCGCGCCGGCTCGGCGACGATCTCGAAACGCTGCACCCGCAGTACACCAAGGCCCCGCTCAACATGGTCGTGCTGCAGTCCGACTACCGCTGGCTCAACACCGGCCTCCGCCACTGGCGCGGACCGCTGCGCATGGCCAAGGTCGGCAGCCGCTTCTTCTGGGCCCGCAGCCGCGGCAAGAAGCTGATCGCGATGGGTGCGGCGCTGGCCGCCGAGCTGCTCATCGGCGTGCGCGAGGCCGGGGTCCCGCTCCGCCTCAACACCGGCCTCGTCGACCTCATCACCTCCGACGACCGGGTCGTCGGCGTGATCGCGGAGTCGGACGGCAAGCAGTTCGAGATCCACGCGCGTCAGGGCGTGATCCTCGCCTGCGGTGGCTTCGAGCACAACGAGGAGATGCGCAAGAAGTACCAGCGCGAGCCCATCGGGTCCGACTGGACCACCGGCGCACCGAGCAACACCGGTGACGGCATCAACGCCGGACTCAAGATCGGCGCCGCGGTCTCCCTCATGGACGACGCCTGGTGGGGTCCGACGATCCCGCTGCCGCGCGGACCCTGGTTCGCGCTGTCGGAGCGGTCGGTCCCCGGCACCTTCATCGTGAACATGCGCGGCAAGCGCTACATGAACGAGTCGCTGCCGTATGTCGAAGCGGTGCACCAGATGTACGGCGGCGAGTTCGGTCACGGCGAGGGCCCGGGCGAGAACGTGCCGTCGTGGCTGATCTTCGACCAGCGGTGCCGCAACCGCTACCTCTTCGCCGGTATCACTGCGCGCCAGCCCCTTCCGAAGAAGTGGTACGAGTCGGGCGTCGTCGTGAAGGCGGACAGCATCTCCGCGCTCGCCGAGAAGATCGGTGTCCCCGCCGAGTCGCTCGTCGAGACCACCGAACGCTTCAACGGCTTCGCCCGCAACGGCGTCGACGAGGACTTCGGCCGTGGCGCAAGCGGTTACGACCACTACTACGGAGACATCACCAACAAGCCCAACCCGAGCCTCGGCGAGGTCAGCAATGGCCCGTTCTACGCGGTCAAGATGGTTCCCGGTGACCTCGGCACCAAGGGCGGCATCAACGCCGACGCCGCGGGTCGCGCACTCCGCGCCGACGGGTCGGTCATCGAGGGCCTGTACGCCGCCGGCAACACCAGCGCCCCGGTGATGGGCCACACCTACGCCGGTCCCGGCGCCACCATCGGCCCCGCGATCGTCTTCGGCTACCTCGCCGCCAGCGACATCGCCGCCAAGGCCTCGGCCACCACCCCGACGTCCCAGACAGGAGCCTGAACCATGCCGATCGATCCCGCCGTCGCCGTCGGAGCGGAACTGCCCGAGGTCTCGTTCGAGTGGTCGGCATCGGATATCGCGCTCTACCACCTCGCCGTGGGGGCCGCGACCGACCCGATGAACACCGAATCGCTGGCCTATGTCCATGATTCGGCGCCCAAGGTCCTGCCGACCTTCGCGACCGTCGCCGCCGGTTTCCACACCACCGAACCGCCGAAGGTCTCCTTCCCGGGCGTCGACATCGACCTCGCGAAGGTCGTCCACGGAAGTCAGAAGGTCACCGCGCACCGCCCGCTTCCTCCGAGCGGCAAGGCGACCACCCGTACCCGCATCGCCGAGGTCCAGGACAAGGGTTCGGCCGCCGTCATCATCCAGGAGTCGGTGACCACCGACGACGCCGGTCAGACGCTGTGGACCGCGCGGTCGTCGATCTTCGCCAAGGGCGAGGGCGGCTTCGGCGGGGAGCGCGGCACATCGGAGAAGGTCGAGTACCCCGACCGCGAACCCGATCACAAGCTGCGGATCCCGACGCTTCCCAATCAAGCGCTTCTCTACCGACTGTGCGGCGACCGCAACCCGTTGCACTCCGACCCCGAGTTCGCCTCGCGCGCAGGCTTTCCGCGCCCGATCCTGCACGGTCTGTGCACCTACGGCACGGTCGCGCGCGCCATCGCCGACGAACTGCTCGACGGAGACGTCGCCGCCGTCGCGGAGTTCTCCGCATCGTTCGCCGGCGTGGTCTTCCCCGGCGAGACCCTCGAGGTCGCGGTCTGGGACGACGGCGCCCGTTTCCTGGCCACCGCGAGTGTCATCGAACGGGAGGGCGCGAAGGCCCTCGCCAATGTGGTGTGCGCGCGTAACTGAGTCGCCGGCCCGTCAGCGGCGGCCAGTACGCTCTACACGCGGACCGGGAACGACCGGTCCGCGTGAACCACGTCGCATATTCACAAGGAGACCGCATGAGCGATTCGCTGACGCCCCTACTTGCCGACAACCGCAGCGCACTGGTGACCGACCTGGTCGGTGTCATCGATGCCGAGGTGGCCGACCAGTCGGGTCTGAGCGGCGCCGCTGTGAAGACCGCCTACTCGGCGGTCCAGAAGGTGAAGCCCGGCGTGGTGCGCAGTGCCACGGATCAGCTGGCCGAGGACTTCCTGACGGCCCTGGCGCCGTTCTGGGACACGAAGCCTGCTGGTGTCGCCTTCGGCGATCATCTCTCGGCCAACGGCGATGCCGCGGCCGAGGCACTGCTGGCGGTCACCGACGCCCAGGCCGATTCGGCCAAGCCCGGATTGGCGAAGGCCTACAACTCGCTGCGCGGGAAGGCCAAGAACTATGTGGTCGCGGCACTGCCGCGACTCGGCGCTGCCATCGAGAAGCACGCCGGGTAGCCACCCGGTCACGGGGGGGGGGGGGGGGGGGGGCCCCCCCCCCCCGCCCCCCCCCCCCCCCCCCCCACCACTCTGCGGTCCGCCGCGCTTGCCGCCGCGACCCCGCGGCGCGCCCAGATCCTTACGGATGTCGATCGGGTTCTTGCCGATCTTGGTGTGGCGAAGCTGGGACAGGGTCTCGTTGTCGAGATCGTCGGGGAGCTCGACGAGGCTGAAGTCGTCCCGAATGCTGATGTTCCCGAAGTCCGCGCGGGTGAGACCGCCCTCGTTGGCGATCGCACCGACGATCGCACCCGGGGAGACCTTGTGCTTACGGCCGACCGCGATGCGGTAGGTGGCGAAGCTCGCCTCGGGACGGCGCGGGGTGCGCTCCCGCTGTTCGCGGTTCCGCCGCTCCGACTCCGGCGGATCGGGAGCGAGCAGGAAGCCGCCGTCGCGCGTCTCGAGGGCCAGCGCGGCGGCGATGTCGGCCATGGCCACATCGTTGTCGCGGGCATAGTTCTCGATGAGTCCGCGGAACAGGTCCAGGTTGTCCGAGGACAGGTTCTGGGTGATGGACTCACCGAACTTCGCCACGCGCTGGGCGTTCACGTCGTCGACGCTGGGCAGGCCGATCTCGGTGAGCTCCTGGCGCGTCGCCCTCTCGATCGCCCGCAGCAGGTGGCGCTCACGCGGTGAGACGAACAGCAGCGCGTTGCCCGAGCGGCCGGCGCGGCCGGTGCGTCCGATGCGGTGCACGTACGACTCGGTGTCGTGCGGGATGTCGTAGTTGACGACATGCGAGATCCGGTCGACGTCGAGACCGCGGGCGGCCACATCGGTCGCCACGAGGATGTCGATCGAGCCGTTCTTGAGCTGGTTGATGGTCCGCTCGCGCTGTGCCTGGGCGAGGTCGCCGTTGATGGCGACCGCGGACAGTCCGCGTGACCGGAGCTTCTCCGCGAGTTCTTCGGTCGCCTGCTTGGTGCGGACGAACACGATCATCGCGTCGAACTCCTCGACCTCGAGGAATCGGGTCAGCGCATCGAGTTTGCGCTGGTGGGAAACCTGCAAATAGCGCTGCGTGATGTTCTGGGCGGTCGCCGTCTTGGATTTGACCGTGATCTCCTGCGGAGACTTCAGGTAGCGCTGGGCGAGCCGGCGGATGGAGCTGGGCATGGTCGCGGAGAACAGTGCGACCTGCTTGGTGTCCGGGGTCTCGGCGAGGATGCGTTCGACGTCCTCGGCGAAGCCCATCGTGAGCATCTCGTCGGCCTCGTCGAGCACGAGGAACTCGAGTCCGGAGATGTCGAGGGTCTTCTTGTCGAGGTGGTCGATCACTCGACCCGGCGTACCGACGATGACCTGGGCACCGCGGCGTAGGCCCGCGAGCTGCACACCGTAGGACTGTCCGCCGTAGATGGGCAGGACCTTCACCTCGGGCATGTGCGCCGAATAGCGACCGAAGGCCTCGGACACCTGCAGGGCGAGTTCACGCGTCGGCGCGAGGATCAGTGCCTGAGGCGACCGCGCCGAAGTGTCGAGCCGGGAGAGGATCGGGATCGCGAAGGCGGCGGTCTTGCCGGTACCGGTCTGCGCCAGGCCGACGACGTCGCGGCCGGCCATCAGCGGCGGGATCGTGGCGGCCTGGATCGGCGAGGGGGTCTCGTAGCCGACGTCGGTGATCGCGGCGCGGACGCGCGACTCGATCTCCAGGTCGTCGAATGTGCCGCCGGGGGTGTCGTGTGCAGAGGTGTCAGCCGGCGCGCCGTGCTCGCCTTGTTCGGAAGTACTCATGCGCGGGTCTCATTCATCGCACTCAACTGTAATCGTCCGACCCCGGAATGTCGGCATCCTGCCATGACCGCGTCACAACTCGCAGCTGAACAGGTAATACGACACTAAGACGAGCACGTGTGATGCATCACACGAATACTGGTACTGTCAGTGCCACTCAAACGGCGTCGGCCCGGTCACCGACTACCCCGGCGCCCGATATGTCCAGATCAGCAAGTCCGTCTCAGGAGTGCCATGCAGCAGCAGTACGCCACCCCGTCCGATCTCACGATCGACGACAAGGCGAACCTCGTCGACTCGATCCTCAAGTACCGGACCGAGCGACCCACGATGCCTCTTTTCCGCAAGCGCTCCCACAACCAGTGGATCAACGTCACCGCGAAGCACTTCGCCGACGAGGTCGACGCCGTGGCCAAGGGACTCGTCGCCTCGGGCATCGAGCCCGGCGATCGTGTGGCCATCCTGTCCTCGACCCGGTACGAGTGGACCGTCCTCGACTACGCGATCTGGCGCGCGGGCGGATGCACCGTCGCCATCTACGAGACCTCGGCCCCCGACCAGGTGCAGTGGATCCTCGAGGACTCGGGCGCCAAGCTCCTCGTCGTCGAGAACCACGAGCACTACACCAAGCACATCCGCGTGATCGACGAGACGCCCACGCTCAAGGAGACGCTGGTCATCGACGACCACGCTCTCCCGACACTCACCAAGCGCGGCGCGACCGTCGCCGACGACGAACTCGACCGTCGCAAGGCGAACGCGCTGTCCAGCGACGCCGCGACCCTGATCTACACCTCGGGCACCACCGGCCGCCCCAAGGGCGTCCTGCTCACCCACGCCAACTTCATGGCCGAGTGCGCCGCCACCCGTGACGCCGTCGGCGCCGGACTGGCCGAGGGCAAGACCACCCTGCTGTTCCTGCCGCTCGCGCACGTCTTCGCCCGCATCATCGCCGTGGCCAGCGTCGAGAACGGCGTGATCCTGGGCCACACCAACGACATCTCGAACCTGGTCAACGACTTCGCGGTCTTCAAGCCGCACTACGTGCTGTCGGTGCCGCGCGTGTTCGAGAAGGTCTACAACTCGGCGAAGCAGAAGGCCTACGACGGCGGCAAGGGCTCCATCTTCGAGAAGGCCACCGAGACCGCCATCGAGTACAGCAAGGCGACCGAGGAGGGCAAGATCGGTCTCGGCCTGAAGCTGCGTCACGCACTGTTCGACAAGCTCGTCTACGGCAAGCTCCGTGCTGCCCTGGGCGGTCAGTGTGAGGGTGCGATCTCCGGCGGTGCCCCGCTCGGCGCGCGGCTCGGTCACTTCTTCCGCGGCGTCGGCATCCCCGTGTACGAGGGCTACGGCCTGTCCGAGACCACCGCCGCGGTCACCGCGAACAACGACAAGCACCAGAAGGTCGGGTCGGTCGGCCGCCCGGTGCCCGGTGTGACGGTGGCGATCGCCGACGACGGCGAGATCCTCCTCAAGGGTCCGGTCGTCTTCGGCGGCTACTGGCGCAACGAGGCCGCGACCGCCGACGCGATCCGCGACGGCTGGTTCCACACCGGCGACATCGGCACCCTCGACGACGGCTACCTCTTCATCACCGGCCGCAAGAAGGAACTGATCGTCACCGCCGGCGGCAAGAACGTCTCCCCCGCGCAGCTCGAGGACACGATCCGGGCGCACCCGATGGTGAGCCAGTGCCTGGTGGTCGGCGACAACAAGCCGTTCATCGGCGCGCTGATCACCATCGACCCCGAGGCCGTCCCCGGCTGGCTGGAGCGTCACAACCTGCCCGCCGACACCCCGCTCTCGGAGCTGATCGAGAACGAGGACCTGAAGGCCGAGATCGACGCCGCGGTCAAGGAGGCCAACTCGAAGGTCTCCAACGCCGAGGCGATCAAGAAGTTCACCATCCTCGACACCGACTTCTCGATCGAGACCGGCGAGCTCACGCCGACGCTGAAGCTCAAGCGCAACGTCATCCACGACGCGCACAAGCAGGCGATCGCCGACCTCTACTCCTAGAGGTCGCCGCCGGGTGGCGAGATAGATCACGACTCACCGCGGCCCGGGATGACTCCGGGTCGCGGTGAGTTCTATCTTCAGATCAATGTCTTCGAACCGAGTGTCCGGGAACCGAGATCTCGCCATCGACGCCACGCGGGGAGTGGCGATCTGGAGCATGGTCACCGCACACTTCGCCACCGATTCCCCGTTGGCGTCGCCCACGCACGCCTTTCCGTACGTGGACGGGATGTCGGCGTTCGTCATGCTCTCGGGCATCGTGCTGGGTCTCGTGTACCAGCGCTGGGTCACCCGTCACGGGCTGCGGTATGCCTACGTCCGCCTGGCCAAGCGCATCGCGGTCCTCTATGTCTGTCAGCTGGTGATCGCGCTCGTCGCCGTCGCGGCCGCACTCGAGGGGCACCGCTGGCTCACACTCCTGCTCCCGGTCGACGGCTGGGCCGACGGGATCTGGCTGTCGGTCACGATGCAGTACCTGCCGAGCGGCGGGAACATCCTGCTCCTCTACATGGTGCTGATGATTTCCGCGTTCGCCCTGTTCCCGCTCCTCCAGCGCGGGTGGTGGGCGTGGATTCTCGCCGGTTCGCTGGCGTTGTACGCGGTCTCGCTGTTCTGGTCGCCGGACTGGTTCTACCTCAGCGCCCACCAGGCGGCCCCGCACATCCAGAACGTCGCGGGATGGCAGATCATGTTCATCCCGTCGGTGGTGATCGGCTGGAACTGGTCGCGCTGGAGTGTCCCCGAGTTCGTCGACCGCTGGCTCGTCGTCATCGTCGCCGTGGCCGTGACGGTCGCACTGTTCTTCCATTACGGCATCGACGCCGGCCCGTGGGCGCACCTCGAACCCACCTTCGCCGACAAGCTGGATTTCCGGCCCGCACGCGCGATCGGCGCCTACCTCGTGATCCCCGCCCTCTACGGGGTGTTCCGGTTGTTGCTGCGCTGGTGGCATCACGACTGGTTGCGACCGCTGGTCATGACCGGCACCCGCAGCCTCGACTCCTATGTCATCCAGGCGATCGCGCTGGTCGTCGTCCCGATCCACATCGCCCACCGGCCGTGGGACGCGCTCACGATGCAGGCCGTCGCGCTGCTGGTGTTCGGCATCTGTTGGGCGTGGGCGGAGTTCCGGTACTTCAGCCACATCGACAAGTTGCACAAGGTCCCCGGACGGGTCGCGCGCGGAGTCCTGTCGCGCCGTACCGGCACTGCGTCCGGGGCCGACGGCGAGTCCGTTGCCGAGGACGATGTCGAACCCGGTGTGCGCACCGACGAACAGCCGCAACCGACGGGAGCCCGCGCATGAGCGCAGAAAAGCAACAGCCCGGGGAGATGACCCGCAGCGTGCACGCCGGGAACGACTCATCGGGGCCGTCGGTGCGCACGCCCATCACGATGGCGAACTCCTACCACCTGCCGCCCGAGCCGGAACAGATCAGCTGGTCGGGTACCGACCAGCTCTTCTACACGCGCAACACCGGCGCCAACCAGGTCGCCCTGCAGGACAAGCTCGCCGCGCTCGAGGAGGCCGAGGACGCGGTCGTGCTGGCCTCCGGCGTCGCCGCTCTGCACGCCGTCTTCTTCACCTTTCTCTCCACCGGCGATCATGTCGTCGTCTCGGACACCACCTATGAGGCGACGTGGAAGCTCTGGGCCGAGCTATTGCCGAAGAAGTACGGGATCGAGGCGACCTTCGTCGACATCACCGACCCCGAGAACGTCCGCGCGGCACTGCGTCCCAACACGCGACTGGTGGCGGTCGAGACGATCGCGAATCCGACGACCAAGGTCGGGGACATCGCGGAGCTCGCCGGCATCGCGCACACCGCCGACGCCCTTCTGCTCGTCGACTCGACCTTCACCCCGCCGCCGCTGTACCGGCCACTCGCCGACGGCGCCGACCTCGTCGTCCACTCGCTGACGAAGTACATCAACGGTCACGGCGACGCGATGGGCGGCGCGGTGCTCGGGCGCGCCGAGCTGATCGGCCGCATCAAAGAACAGGCGATGGTCGACGTCGGCGGCGTGATCTCGCCGTTCAACGCATGGCTGATCGCCCGCGGGGCCATCACGCTGCCGCTGCGACTCGCACAGCACCAGCGCAATGCCGAACGCGTCGCCGCCTTCCTCGACGAGGACCCGCGCATCGCCTTCGTCCGCTACCCCGGCCTCGCCTCCCATCCCGAGCACGAGCTGGCGGCTCGGCAGTTCGGCGGACGCGGCTTCGGCGCGATGATGGCCTTCGCCGTGCGCGGCGACTCGGCGACACAGAACCGCTTCGTCGGTGCACTGCAGGTGATCACGTCCGCGGTGTCGCTCGGTCACGACGAGTCGCTGATCGTCCACGTCGGACCCGACGGCCCCCGCGTCGCCGCATACCCCGAGCCGTTCCGGCAGTGGGGTCACCTCCGTTTCTCGGTCGGCCTCGAAGACGCCGAGGACCTGATCGCCGACATCTCCCGGGCACTCGACGCAACCTTCCCGAACGCCGACTGAGCGCGCGTATCGTATTTCGAGCCGGTGCTTTTCGAGGTTCGATGACAACCGGCGAGAGGCGGCGACGATGTCAGGCAACCCGGTCACCGGTGCGGTCGACCGCGCCACCGACAGTCCGTGGTTCGAGCGGGTGGCGCGTGCCGGGCACGCCGTCAGCGGACTCCTCCACCTGCTCATCGCCTACATCATCGTGCGACTCGCCTTCGGCGACCAGGGCAACGCCGATCAGTCCGGCGCCCTGGGTATCTTCGCAGGGAACCCCGGCGGCCGGCTCGTCCTCTGGATCGCGGCCGTCGCATTCGTCGGGCTGGCTCTCTGGCGCATCGCCGAGGCCATCGTCGGGCCTCATCCCACCGAATCCGGCCGCGAGAACGACGGCGCGCAGGACTGGCTGGACCGCGGGAAGGCCCTGTCCCTCGCCGTCGTCTACGTCGGGTTCACCTGGACTGCGGTGCGTTTCGCGATGGGCAGCGGCCAGTCGAGCGGGGAGCAGAACGCCGGACTCACCGCACGCCTGATGCAATCCGGCGGAGGTAAGTTCGTCGTGGTGGTCGCCGGACTGATCATCATCGGCGTCGGCGTCTATCACGTGTACAAGGGCGCGAGCCGCAACTTCCTCGAGGACCTCAAACCGCCGATCGGTCGCACGACCTCCGACTCCCCCGCATCATCGCGGTCCGGAGCAGCCTCCGGCGACCGCGCGGCAACCATCGCGGGGGTGATCGGCTACTGCGGCAAGGGCCTGGTGCTGATCGGCACCGGCATCCTCGTACTCGTCGCGGTGGCGACCACTGATCCGTCGAAAGCGAGCGGACTCGACGGCACGGTCAAGTCGCTCTCCGGCCTGCCCGCCGGGCAGGTGCTGATGATCCTGGCCGCGATCGGTATCGCCGGGTACGGCGTGTACTGCTACTGGCTCACCCGGTTCGCGCGGATGTGACCGCCGGCCCTCGGTTCGCCTCGTACTCAGTTCGCCTCGTAGAGGATTCCGCGGCCGATGGCCTCCCGGACCACCGGCAGTGCGGCGGTGGCCAGCGCCTCGGCGTCGACGCCGTGGAATCCGGCGAGCAACTCGATCAGGGTCTGCAGGGGAACCTGCCCGCGGCATCCGGCCAGTAGCGCTCGGGACACCTCGTCGACTCCGAGGACCGCGGCCGGACCTCCGGGGCGGCGCACGGCGGCACCGACCTGTTGCCAACCGTCCTCGCCGGGCAGCGAATGCTCCTCGAGCATCACCGGTGCGATCGACAGCCGCTTGTCCAGCAGGTCGGCGTCGGAGGTCTCGCGCAGGTACCGGCGGCGGGCCAGGAAGGCCTGCGCCTCGGGACCCGTGACCTCCTCGCCTGCGCCCGTGATCTCCTCGAGGACGACGTCGGGTTCCCGGTCCTCCCCCGCTTCGGGCGCCCGGACCGTGATCGAACCCATGCCGATCGCGACGATGTCGTTGTCGTCGAACCACTCCAGCCACTGCTCCCCGCGCCGAGCAGTGGCCTGCTCGTCCTCGCCGGCGTCGGAGAGCCACAGGGACACATAACTGATCGGGTCGGCCGCCTCGCGCTGGACGACCCAGGCATCGAGACCGGTCCCGTCCAGCCATCCGGCCACCCGCTCACGCCAGTCCGCACCGTCGGTGATGATCCAGTTGGCGAGAATCTGGGCGGTGCCGCCCGGATTCAGATATGCGGGCAATTCGCGGATGAGCTGCTCGCACAGCGCATCTCCGACGACGCCCGAGTCGCGGTAGATGTAGTCCTGGCTGCCGGTCCCGACGACGAACGGCGGGTTGGAGACGATGAGGTCGAAGCGCTCCCCCGCCACGGGTTCGAACATGCTGCCCGCGCGCAGATCCCACGACATCCCGTTGAGACGTGCGGTCGCCCGGGCCAGTGCCAGCGCCCGCTCGTTGGTGTCCGTGGCGACGATCTCGTCGCAGTGCGAGTTCAGGTGTAGCGCCTGGATGCCGCATCCGGTGCCGATGTCGAGCGCGCGTCGTGCCGGTTCACGAATGATGGCGCGCGCCAGGGACATCGAGGCGCCGCCGATCCCGAGCACATGGTCGCGGGCGACGGGACCCGGCCGCATGGCGGCGTCCTGATCGGCGACGACGAGGTAGTCGTGGGTCTCGTCGGCGTGCGGGCGGATGTCGAGGTTCGCGCGGATCGCCCCGTCGTCGAGGCGGATCAGGACGCCCTCGGCGATGAGTGCGTCGACGCCGGAGGTCGGAAACGCTTGGGCGACACTGGTTTCCGGTTCGTCCGAGCCGAGCAGGAAGAGTCGGATGACCGTCGCGAGCGGCACCTCGTCGTCCTCGACAGATGTCTCGGAGGTCGCCGCGAGGGCAGGCCACCACACACCGCGCAGCAGGGCGGCGTGGACGTCCTCACCGAGGAGTTCGGTGACACCGTCGGTCGTGTAACCCGCAGCGCGGAGGTCGGCACCAAGGGCGTCGAGGACGGAGTCGTCGGTGAGTGGGTGGGGGGAAGGTTGCGGCGCCGTCACGCAGTTGAGGCTACTCATCGCGCACGGACCGGAATCGTCGGAGACCCTTGACCGTCCGTGACAGGCGAAGCTCGACTCGGACCTGCAGACCTCGATCGAAGTCTGCACGTCGAGCCCGAGTCCACCGGTCACGAAGTTCTGGGATCCGGCCGGCACAGAGTCGGAACCCGACACCGACGGCGCGAGAGGACAATCCCGGGGTGGCAACGATTCGGTCCCATTCGGGATGACAACCCTGGAGTTCAGTATGATCACCCCTACGACCGGGTCAAACGTGCCACTTCGGGACGTCCGGCCGCCCGGAGAGCACACTCCCCTGACCGGAAGGACGGCAACGCCATGAGCGCACCGGAGAGCAGCGGCGATCGCGAGAGCGACGCGGTGGACACGGAGAACGACGCCGTGGAAACCGATTTGCAGGCTGCCGACGACGCGGTGGTCGAGGTCGAGGCCACGGACGAGGACGAAACGGTCGAGATCAGCCCCGATGAGCTCGCCCCCGAAGAGGTCGCCACCGAAGAAGCTTCCGCCGAGGAGCCCGCTGCAGAAGACCCCGCCGCGGATGTCGCTGCCGAGGATGTTGCTGTCGAGGAAACCGCCGCCGTTGACGATGCGGCCCCGGTCGAGGACGCCCCGGTTGACGAGGAAGCTCTCGACGAGCCCGTAGAGGCCGAGGCCCACGAAGATCTCGCCGACGCCGCGGAGCTGGAGCGTCTGCACGTCTCGTCACGGGTTCGCGTGACCCTCGAGGACGGCACCACCCGTGAGGGTGAGATCGTCGACGACTTCGCCGACCTCGCTCCCGGCGACCAGCCCGTCGAGGCGCGCATCGACGAGGATCACACGGCTCGTCTGCGCCGCTGGGCGATCTCGACCGACGACCACGACATCGTCTTCGCCGACGACGACGCCGTCGAACTCCTGAGCGTTTCGTAGATGAAATGCGCGCCTGG